>JAATGW010000236.1 GCA_015654495.1 Chitinophagales bacterium | reverse complement strand
GATTGCAGCATTTCTTATTATTTATAAGGGTGGAGTTCAGATCAAAAGCATGCATGGTTTTCTCGGGATTTATGAACTTCCTGATATCATGAGCCTGGCGCTGACTTATTTCACCGTTATAGTAATTATTAATTCTTTCAACCTGATAGATGGGGTTGATGGCCTGGCTGGTAGCCTTGGCATTATGACTTCATTTGTTTTTGGTAGCTATTTCTATATAATTGATCAGATCCCATATGCAGCGATGGCTTTCATTCTGGGTGGAAGTTTACTTGGGTTCCTGATATTCAACCATTCACCTGCAAGGATATTCATGGGTGATACCGGTTCGCTGCTTGTGGGGCTATTAAATGCCATAATGGTAATCAGGTTTATTAATATAGCAGATCGCCCGGGTTCAGCACTGCCATTGATGTCATCACCTGCCATAGGGATCGCCATTCTTATGGTGCCTTTGTTTGATACTTTGAGGGTTTTTGCACTCAGGATTTTCAACAGACGATCACCTTTTAGTCCCGATCGAAATCATATTCATCATCTTTTACTGGATAAAGGTCTTTCTCACTCCGCAGTTACGTATACCTGCGTTGGAATTAATATCGTATTTATAGCTTTTGCTTTCTTTGCCCGCAACTGGGGTGCTACCAACATTATTTTTACAATGGCTGGAGTGGCAGCGGCAGGAACAGCGCTACTCTGGTATTCAAATATGCGGATCAGTGTTTATGCCAATGGCGATCTGAAAAACAGACAGGCTGGTTTCCCTAGCCAACGTATCCTTTCTTTCAGAAAAAAAGCACTTGTTACTCCGGAAGACAACTAGGATTTATCCTTTATCAACGGATTCATTTCTGTGCATTCATTAGCTTTGCATGGTTTAACTGAAAAACTATGTCGGAAGAATTATTGAATACGGTAAGCCAGACGGAAGAATCCATGAGCAAAGCAATTTCTCATCTCGAAGCAGAGCTTGTAAAAATCAGGGCGGGAAGGGCAACTCCACAAATGTTCGACGGCCTTGTTGTTGATTATTACGGTTCTCCTACTCCCATCAACCAGGTTGGCAATATTTCAGTGGCAGATGCGCGCACACTCACCATTCAGCCCTGGGAAAAAAATATGCTTCAGCCTATAGAACGCTCAATAATCGCTGCAAATCTGGGCGTAACTCCCCAGAATGATGGAAGTATTATCAGGATTTTTTTGCCTCCATTAACTGAAGAGAGGCGCCGGGAAATTGTAAAAAGAGTGCATGGAGAAGGTGAACATTCCAAGGTAGCTATCCGGAACATCCGTCGCGAAGCAATCGAACAGATAAAAAAAATGCAGAAGCAGGGTTTGAGTGAAGATCTCGCCAGCGATGCAGAAAATGATATTCAGCAAATGACGGATGGATATATTTCCAAAGTTGACAAGCATCTTGTATTGAAAGAGAAAGAAGTAATGTCAGTATAATTCTTTCTGGAAAATAATTTTAATGAACTGCCATCCAGGGCAGTTTTTTATTTATTGGCCATATATACCCCGGCAAGTATAACCAGCAGACAGGCGATCTGAATTAGTCCGACAATTTCGCCTGCAAGCAAACCCCACCCGAGAGCTATAAAGGGAATTCCGTAAGTCACCATAGAAGAAAAAACAGGCCCTGCTCTTTTAATGAGTGAATAAAAAACCAGTGTTCCCAATGCAGTGCCGATAACACCAAGCACAATACTTGCGCCTGCTGCTGTAAGCCAGCCCTTTTCCGTATTCACCTGGTCAAAAAATCCTGTAAAATAAAGGACAGTTAATGCAGGAATGAGCAATGCGGAAAATGATACTGCAGCGATATCCAGCGACCGTATCGATTTCAGATGGCGGTTTATAATATTTACATTGGTGCCGTAAAGAATTGTTGCAATCAATACCAGCAGCGAAAATCCAACATATTCAAAACTGATTTTTTCATTCCCTGAAATCAGCAACATACAAAGCCCGGCGAAACCAATAATTACCCCGATCCATTTTTTAAGTGGTACAGCAGAGCTGAAGAAGAAAACTCCGATGAGTATGGTAAATAAGGGAGTCAGCGCATTGAGTATGCCGGCTATTGCACTGTCAATGCGTGTTTCAGCAACACAGAATAAAAATGCCGGAAAAAATGTACCAAGAAATCCGGTAAGTATGATGATTCCGGTTTTCCCCTTCGGAATTGTTTTAAATGCTGACCATGCAAAGGGCAGCAAAATAATTGCGCCTGAGCTTACCCGTAAGGAAGCCACCTGGTAGGCATTTAGTTGCTTCAGGCCGGCTTTCATAAGTATAAATGAACTTCCCCAAATAACACAGATAACAAAAAAAAGCAGCCAGTTAATCCAGACTTTTTGCAAATGAAAATTTTAAAGAAGAGCTCAAATATAATATAGCATACAGGAATAATTACCGGGCAAATAAGTATTAAAATTTTTCTTTTTCAATAGATTAATTCTATAAAATTAATTGGAAGAATCACTTAAGTTTGACAAATAATTAAAACCTAAAATATGTTATTATGGGTTTCATGAAAGAATTCCGCGACTTTGCTGTCAGGGGAAATGTAATGGACCTGGCAATAGGCGTTGTGATAGGTACTGCTTTCAATAAAATTGTAGCGGCCCTGGTTGACAGTGTAATTATGCCCCTGATTGGATTAGTATTAGGCGATGTAAAACAATTCAGCCAACTGGAGCTTGGAGGTATTAAAGTGGGTGTTTTAATTCAGGCAATTCTGGATTTTATTATCATAGCACTTGTACTCTTCCTGATTGTAAAAGGAATGAACCGGCTGAAAGCTGAAAAGGTAACAGAGCCACCACCGCCTGCCCCGCCGACAAAAACAGAATTATTGCTGGAAGAGATCAGGAACGAATTGAGAAAAAAATAAACTTGCCGAACTTTAATATCCTGTGTTGCGCGACTGTACATCGCAATCAGATTATTATTGAACCCACAATATGCTGAGATGAAGAAATTATTATTTGTATCTGTAATGTTTATCGCATTTAAATTGTCTGCTCAGGATCAGCAGATCAAAGACATACAGTCAACAGCCAGTAAGAAGGTAGAAGATGATACTTCACACAAGAAGGGATGGAAGACCGGGCTCCTGGTAAATCTTGGTCTTGCACAAGGAAATAGCAGTAACTGGGCTGCCGGTGCTGAAACCAATTCTTTTTCTGTCAATGCATATTTGAACCTGCATGCTAATCTGAAAAGTGAAAAGAATGTTTGGACTAATAACCTCGACCTTTTTTACGCTTTGATCACAACAACAAGTCAGGGTACCCGAAAAAATGATGATCGCATCGACTTTTTCTCTAAGTACACTTACAAATTATCCAAAACCTGGGGAGTAGGTGCGGTTGGAAATTTCCGTACTCAATTCTCTGATGGCTATGATTATAATAAAACTCCCAAGGAGCGAACTTCTTCATTTATGGCTCCCGGGTATATGACTCTGGCTCCGGGTGTAGACTGGACGCCTACAGAACATTTCAGCGTTTTCATCTCTCCATTTTCCGGAAGATGGACCTATGTGGGTATCGATTCGCTGACCGGCCGTTATGGGTTAGACCCTGGTAAAAACTGGCGCTCAGAAGCAGGCGCATACCTCACGGCGGCTTTTAATAAAGAAATCTTCAAGAATGTTTTTTATAAGGGCCGTCTTGACCTTTATTCCAACTACCTGGATGGGAAAGCCAAAAATGTGGATGTTTTCTGGACAAATCTTTTCGCGCTGAAAGTGAACAAATTTCTTACAGTGACCTACAATTTTGACCTGATTTATGATGATGATGTGCGTATTTTCGGACCAAATAATGATGCACCTCGTACGCAGGTGAAATCATTGCTTTCTGTCGGGCTTTCGGCACGCCTTTAATCGTCCCAAAACCCCTAAATTTGCCGGGTTCCGTTTAAAAGCGTGAACGCGTTTCATTTTTTAAAAAAGCACCCAGGTGAACACGTCCACATACCAGATAAAACTTCCGCAGTTCGAGGGTCCGTTTGACCTGCTTCTTTTCTTTATTGAAAGGGACGAGCTGGATATTTATAATATTCCGATTACAAAGATTATCAGGGATTTCCTGGATTTTCTGCATGGCTCTGAGGAGGCAAATATTGAACTGAGCAGTGAATTTATTTTGTTCATTTCAACCCTGATGCGAATCAAAGCAAAATTACTTTTGCCAAGAAAGGAACTGGATGAACAGGGAAATGAAATAGACCCCCGCCAGGAACTGATTGATAAAATACTCGAGTACAAAAAATTCAAGGAAGCTTCCGCAAAGCTCGCAGAAATGGAAGCACAGCGCATGTACATGGTAAAGCGCGGAAACCTGCAGGAGGAACTTTCCGGCCTTGGTGAAACAAATGCTGAAGGAACGGAAATCCAAACCATCACTTTATTCAAACTTATGAAAGTGTTTGAAAAAGTAATGCAGAGGGTATACGACCGCAATCACAAACCGCAACACGTTGTATACAGGTACAATTATACCATGGAGCAGAGCCGCGAGTACATGCTCCTTCGCTCAAGGGAAGAGAAAACAATGGCCTTCGAAAAAATATTTGAAGTCTGTGAAAACCGGATCCATGCGATTTTTCTGTTTCTCACTTTACTTGAGTTAGCCCAGCAGCAATACCTGAGTATCCTGTCAGGTGAGGGGAGAAATAATTTTATTATTGAATACAATGGGAACAGACCTGAGGATATATCATTTCCCGTGGGTCCCGCAACGTCCTGATCTTCCGGGTTAAACTTTCTATTTTATTTTTTCTCCCAGGCATTGTGTAATTTAATACGGTGGAAGCAAAAACTTCTATTACTAAAATTCTCATCCCCGATCCGGTTTTATATCCACCGGAAAGCGGCGTGGAGTCCTATTTTTCATTCGAGCCTTATTACCGGCATATCAGAAAAAGGTTATCAACGGGAGACGAGACACTTTCAGGGCTGTATCAGTTCATGACCGAAAGGTTTGAATCAGATCCACGCTTACTCCAGCCTGTAACCGATTTTGGAATTCTGGATAGCCATGCCCTTCTGTTTCAGATGGTTATTTCCTCCATTTTTCCTCTTTCCGCTGACCAGGACGTGCAATATTTTTCACTGGGTACTCCCTATAAATTTGAGGTTTTATTTTACTCATCCTCATTTGCACATTACTTTAATCCTGACGATAGCGGTTATGTAAAATTTCCTCCGGAACGGCCTTTCAGTCAGCTGGAGCAGGAAAATATCCTGATGGCATACCGTATGGTTTTCAGAAAACTGTATCAGAAGGAAATCAGTGTGCCTGAAAGAAAGACAAATCGATGGTTGGATAAATCAACGGGACTTTACCGTTACAGCCGTATACATATTGATGAAAGTTTTGTTGATGTTAAGCTGAATGATGCATTGCCGGAATTTCCTTCTGACTGCATTGATGCGACAACCGGGGTGATCTCTGATATGAAAGAGCTTCAGAAAAAATTGCCGCTGAGTTTATTCAGGTTTGAGGGGTTTTTTTTCCGGCGAAGTATTGTGGATGTTACTACTGAAGAGTGTATAACGCTTATTAAGAATGCACTTATCGAAATGCAATCCGCCAACCCTGAACCCGGTTATCAGAAGCTGATTTCTTCGGT
>JAATGW010000542.1 GCA_015654495.1 Chitinophagales bacterium | reverse complement strand
GCCTATATTGTATTTCTGTATCATAGAGCTGGTAGGAATTATCAGGGCGTTAGAAGCAATGAATAATAGTCTGCGCGAGAGCTTTTCTACCATGGGTGCCAATGCTTTCAGTCTCCGGTTCAGGGAGAGGAGGGTGAGGTTCGGCAATGGCGATGAGGTCAAAAAAACCGATAAACGTGCACGTAAGGAAAAGAAATCGCGGACAGGCCAGATCATCACCTTTCAACAGGCAAAGCTGTTTAAAAAAGAATATGATTATCCGGCAAAAGTCAGCATAGGTTTAAACGGAGGCAGAAACTATACCGTTTTTTATGAGAATCAGAAGACGAATCCTACGGTTGCAATGAATGGCGGTGATGAGAACTACCTGCCGCTGAACGGCTATGAAATAGAATTCGGAAGGAATTTTAATAAGCTGGATGTGGAGAGTGGCAGGAATGTATGTGTTATTGGAAGTGATGTGGCTAAGAAATTTTTTGGTACCAGAAAAGAGCGCGCCCTAGAAAAAGTGATTCGTGTCGGGACAAACAAATACCGGGTGGTCGGGGTGACAAAGGAAAAAGGATCGAGTTCGTTTCTGCGGGCGGACAATATGGTGTTTGCCACCTATTCCAATGTAAGGCGTTTATATTCCAGCAATAACCAGAGCTTTAATATTGCCGTAATGGTGGACGATATACGTCAGATGGATGACGCGATCGGAGAAGCCGAAGCCACATTCAGACCCATAAGAAATCTGAATGTAAAAGATGAGAATAATTTCTACGTGGATAAGAGTGACAGTATCGCGGAAACTTTTATCAAATTACTCAGTACTATTTCCGCCGCGGCAGGAGCAATCGGACTGATAACACTCATTGGTGCAGCTATTGGTCTGATGAATATTATGCTCGTAGCAGTAACAGAAAGAACAAAAGAAGTTGGTCTTGTAAAAGCGCTGGGTGGAAAAAGATATGCGATCAGGGTTCAGTTTATTTTTGAATCGATCATTATCAGTCTTATGGGCGCTTTAATAGGCATCTTCCTGGGCGTTATGGTTGGTAATCTTGTTGGCCAGCTTATGGATACTCCGTTTTTTATCCCCTGGAATGTCATCTTCCTGGGCATCATTATTTGTTCAGCTGTCGGTTTACTTGCAGGTCTTTATCCGGCATGGAAGGCATCGAATCTTGACCCGATTGTGGCGTTGAGATATGAATAGAAGTGGGAAGTACGAAGTACGAAGGGCGAAGTAGGCAGGAGGCAAGAGGCAAAAGGCAAAAGGAGCAGCCGGTCGATTATAAAGGGCGGGCTTTTGTGCCTCAATGTTAATTAGCCCTTTCGCTATAATTACGAATTCAGGGGCTCAACATTCTTCAGCAGTTATTTTTTCAATAACAATCAGGGAATTTAAATGGAAGAACAGGAAATCCGGCGGCGGTTGAGGGATAGTTTTCTCAAATATGTAGAAATGCACACTGCGGCTGGTTCAAAAGGGGAATCCGGTGCTGCAGATAAAGCCCATAAGCAACTACACAAATTATACGCAGAGGTTAAACAGAAAAATATGACCGATATTTTTCAGGAGTTCATCACTTCTGAGGATCAACCGGTGCGTTTATGGTCTGCTGTTTTTTATTAAGAACTGCACCGGAAAATGCCGTTACAGTATTGTCTGAGCTGGCAGCTACAGAAACAATTACCGGCCTGACCGCTGGAAACCTGCTTTAGCTTTGGAAAGATGGGCGACTGGATTTGTTATGAATTTGACCATATAGTGCTCAGGTTTTCAGGTTGTTAAGTTGCAGGTTTTAAGTATGTTCCACGTTAGACGTTCAACGTTGAACCTCTGGAAGAAAGTCGAACTGAAATTCGAACTAATTCCTATATACTGGCTGGTCCTTCTGCCTTTTGCCTGTCGTTATCAAGTTGTCAGGTTATTAGGTTTTCAAGTTATATGTTGTAAGTTTTAAGTTTGAAGTAGGGATGCTGCGGAAAAGAAAGCCGCACCGAAACTCCCACTGATCCTCTACACTGGCTGTTCCTTTTGCCTTTTACCTCTTGCCTTTTGCCTGACACATCATTGAAACAAAAAGACCACCAATTTCTGGCGGTCTTTTTGTTTATTTCTATCAGGAAATTTTAATCTTCAATCCCCGGCTGTTCCTCTTGCCTTTTGCCTCTTGCCTTTTGCCTCTGCCTAAGCAGGATCCAACGCCCTCTTAATTCTCTCACCGAGATCCTGCAAATGATTACGGGTCATCGGATCCGTCATCGCTGGTGCAGCTGCAACGATCTCTGAGCGCAGCATATTCAGATGCGCTCTTGTTAGTGAGCTGATATCTGATTTCATAACATCAGGTCCAAAGCGGATTGTTAATCCTCCGGCCTGAATTGGAGGAGGAGGATTGATCAGCTGGATCATTCTTTCCACATAACTTTTCTGAAGGTTACGACGATAGTTGTCGATTCTCTTCCTTCCGGGCAATTCACTCCAGATGCCTTTTTTCAGATCTGAATAAAATTCTTCGATTGTATAAGTATTTTCAAAACGGTTGGCGCTTGTGATCATCCGCTCAAGCCTTGCAGGCGACAATAAAGATCCAACCATATTATCCTGTAACATGCTCAGCTGTTCTGAAACAGGGCTGCTGATTTTGTTAAGGACATTTTTATCGTATAACCAGGATGGAGTTTCAAACAATTGTTTCTGCAGAAATGCTACGGCTTCCTTCTGGGTTGCCTTTGGTGTTACTTCAAATACAAAACCGCTTTGTTCAATTGTTTTGGGAGTTTCATAATATCCGCCAACATTGCGAAGAACATGACCCATATAACGCTGGTACTGAAACAATACCTGGCCATACATCTCAGATAGATTCTTGTAATTATCAGCTTCCTCCTTTGTCCATTCAGGCAGGGCTGTTACAATTCTCTTGAGGTTGCGGATGCCATATTCACTCGCTTTCATTGAATTGTCACCAAGATCTTCACTTTGTGTACGCGGATCAGCAAAATTTCCATATTCATAAGTACCAAACCATATGCGCGGATTTTTTGCTATACGGTCATTGTAAAGTTTGTTCAGGGATTTTTTCTCATCTTCTTCAGTTTTTGCATCCACATATTTATAACCCCATTCAATAGCCCAATGATCATAGTCGCCGATCCTTGGAAATAAACCAGCACGACCAATATTATCCTCAGGCTGAGCTACATAATTGAAACGCGCATAGTCCATAATTGAAGCTGTATGTCCATTTGCCTCAACCCATGCTTTATCACGCAGTTTTTCAACGGGAGTTTTGCTGCTGGAGCCCATATTATGACGAAGCCCAAGTGTATGACCAACTTCATGTGAAGAAACAAAGCGGATCAGGTTACCCATCAGTTCGTCATCAAATTTCATTTTCCGCGCTTCTGGATTCACCGCTGCAGTCTGCACAAAAAACCAATCGTGCAAAAGCTGCATTACATTGTGGTACCAGCCGATATGGCTTTCAATGATCTCGCCGCTGCGTGGGTCATGCACATTAGGCCCATATGCATTTTCGATATCAGAGGCGAAATAACGGAGTACGGAAAAACGGGCATCTTCAAGACTCATGGTGCTGTCGCCGGCGGGCCACTCTTTTGCCATAATCGCATTTTTGAATCCTGCTTTCTCAAAAGCTGCCTGCCAGTCGTTTACACCCTGGATCAGGTAAGGTCGCCATTTTACAGGAGTAGCAGGATCAATATAATATATAATCGGCTTTTTAGGCTCTACCAGCTGACCGCTTCTCCATTTATCCCACTCACCGTCTTTTGGTTCAAGGCGCCAGCGAACAACAAATTCCGATTGTTCCACTTTCTGCTGATTATCGTCATAAACAGTAAAATCGTCTGCGAAGAATCCAACACGGGCGTCTACCAGCCTTTTGCGCATAGGCGTAGACGGTAGAATAATGAAGGAGGTATTCATTTCAAGTGTAATCACTCCGGATGCTGACGCAGCGGGGATTACAGGCGAAGGGAATGGCGAAGCAACGATAAGACCGCCGGAAGTGGATGAAAAAGTTTTTACCGTTCTCACTTCAGTATTAATCGGATAACTGCGGATGCTTTCGATATAGGATTTATCGCTCTGCAGTCTGGCCTGCGTCAGTCTCCTTTTTACGCCGGG
>JAATGW010000098.1 GCA_015654495.1 Chitinophagales bacterium | reverse complement strand
AGTTATTATGGCTACAATACTACTCCCGCAACAGGCGGTTCAGGAAGTTATACCATCACAACATTTGATCAATCGACAAAACTGATTGAAGGTGAATTCAGCGGTAGTTTTGGAAGCCTCAATGGAAAGCCGCCGGTTGAAATTACAAAAGGGAAATTCAAATGTCCTTATACTACAGATATTAACCAGCTTCCGAAATCAGGTGGATTGAAATTATAGTTGTTGATTTTTCTCATATGGTTTCCGGGCAAAATCACCTGGACGTTTATTGAACTTTTTACCGAAAACGATAGCGGGCCTTGTAGCTTTTTCATCCTCCATTCCGGGATATCCATTATAAATTTTTAATCGACCTCATATGAAGCGATTCATCGTATTTCTATCTGTGATATTTTTCAGTTTCACATCCTCTGCGCAAACTGATAAAAAGGTTAACCAGGAAGAAAAAAGATTAAATATTGACGTTGGTCCAATGGTTGCAGTGCCGCTCAAAAACTTCAATATGTTCAGCACTTTTGGTATTGGCGCTGATGGGGCTGTGACCTATAAATTGGGAAAGGGATTTGCCGTCGGCGGCAGGCTGAATTATGGTTATTTTTTTGGTAGAAGTGCAGACCCGGCGTTTACAGGCGGAGAGGATCATTATAAAGCCAGCAATCTCTTTAACGTGCTTGCAGAAGTAAATTACAAATTCGACAACCAGATATTATTGGGACTCGATCTGGGTTTGGGATTGCTGAGTTTTAACGGATATACTGATGCTGCCTTTGCTCAAAAAGTGTATGCCGGCTACCAGTGGAACAGAGAAGCTCACCCATTTATCTTTTATTTATTTTACGAACAAACGATTACACACAAGAGTATAGGTATAAGTGCAAATATCCGCCTGTGAGAAAATAATCTATGCGGGTTACCGGCAAAATTATCACTACGGATCAGTTATTCCTGGAAGGTAGCTTTTATTTTTTCCATCACGTTATTTTCAATGATCTTTTCTGCGATCACGATCATATTTTTGAAAGCAGGTCCGTGTGAAATTCCATGACCAATGATTACGGGCTTGGCTACCCCAAGAACAGGAACGCCACCATACTGTTCGAAATTAAATTTGTCGAAATATTCATCTTTGATTCCACGCTTTTCAGTAAAATCGAAAATGCTTTCAGCAAACTTGAGAATTACATTTCCGGTAAAGCCGTCGCAAACCAATACATCGGCTTTGTCTTTCAGAAAATCACGGCCCTCGATATTCCCGATAAAATTGATCTTGGGATTTTCTTTCAGCAGGGGATAGGTCGCTTGTGCAAGTAAATTGCCTTTACCTTCTTCCTCGCCGATATTGACTAATCCTACGCGTGGATTACTGATATTCCAGACGTTCTGTACAAACAATGAACCAAGTATCGCAAACTGAACAAGATTTTCAGGTTTACAATCAGAATTGATTCCTGCATCAAGTATCCAACCAGGTGCGCCGTTTTCCCTCGGCATATATGTACCTATCGTTGGTCGTTGTATTCCCGGAAGTGCTTTTATACTGAACAAAGAACCCACCATCATTGCACCGGTATTTCCCGCACTGATGAATGCATCGATTTTACCTGTTGCGAGTAAATGAAAACCAACGGCGATCGAAGACTGTTGTTTTTCCTTAAAAGCTTTTGTAGGATGTTCATGCATGCCAATTACCTGCGGCGCATGTACAATCCTGAAAGTAGCGGGATCAAATTGCTGGTCTGCCAGGTGAATCCTTATCTGTGTTTCATCACCAATAAGTACAAGTGCAGCATTGGAATTTGTTTCCGCTTTAAACAGGTGAATTCCTTTGATCGCTTCCAGGGGAGCAAAATCGCCGCCCATCATGTCGAGTCCGATAATCATTCGGCAAAAATGATGAGAATTCCGCAGAAAAATAAATTCCGGTCACCGGATTGTTGAAACAACCACCCGATTCCGGAATAATATCTTATTGTTAACAGAAGAACTAGGAAATAGGCGACTTTTCAGCCACTACTTTTCCTTTGTAGTACAGTTTACCTTCGCTTTCGTGTGCGCGATGACGTACATGCATTTCGCCAGTCGCACTGTCCTTGCTCAAAGTAACCGGTTCAATTTTATAATGAGTTCTTCTTTTTGCACTTCGTTGCTGGGAGTGCCTCCGTTTGGGATTTGGCATATCTTACAATTTAAATATTCCTGAATTTGTCCAATCCTTTCCAGATCGGATTTTTTTGTTCCTGCTCAGATTCTTCGTTCATGCCCTTCAACATCTTCAATACTTCCACATTGCAACGCGTTTCGCTTATATCCTTATCATCGCACATACGATGAACAGGTACGCTGAGATTGATAAATTCATAAATCCAGTTGGCTACGTCGATATGACTTTCCGTTCTGGAGATATAATAAATATCCGGGTCCTCATCCTGTGCATTCAGCTCATCGGGATTATCTGCCATTTTAATCAGCAGATCAAAATCATCCCAAAGCTGAACAGTCAGCGGATTTCCACAGCGGTCGCAAACAAGATCGCAGCGACCCCCGATTTCAAACTTCAGCAGCATGAACGTTGGCTTTTTATCCAATAAGAGCTTTACATTCGCATGGCAATTACTGAACTCCTGCGGCGGAAAAAAAGCAAAGAACTTGTCGTCAATTACATAGTTAAACTCATGCACACCGGGCTTCAGACCTACAAAAGCAATTTCAAAATCCCTGCGGCCAGCCATAACAATGCAATTTAAAGGCTGGCAAAGGTAATTCAATATCTTCAAATCACAAACACTATATTACCCTGGATCATTCGGGATTCGCTTGCCTTTTGTGAGTTTCGATAGTAATTTTCAAAGATGAAAAGGGTCCGATCGTTTAGTTCTGAACTTATTTATACGGGTGCGTTGTTGCTGGCTGTATTGCTGATCAGAATAATCGCGGAACACCCGCTATGGATTGAATCTGCTTATACCTATGGCCTGTACAAACATCTCAGTAGAATTTTCAGATTTATTCTCGGCCGGATACCTTTCAGTGTTGGAGATCTCATTTATATATTAATCGCTATATGGTTGATTTTCAAACTGTTTAAGCTGGTCCAGACCCTGATTTCCCGGAAGTATAACCGTTATGGCTTTCTAACAGGTGCTTTCCGCTATTTCAGACTGGCGATATGGATTTATCTTGTGTTTAATGTGTTCTGGGGACTGAACTATAACCGCCCCGGTATTGCACGGCAACTCGGACTAAAGGTGCAAAATGAGCCGGTTGAGAAACTCCGGAAACTGACCGCGTTATTATTTGACAGCACCAATTTTTACAGCGTGGATTCTAATTGGAAAAAAAAGGTTAAAAACCGCGATTTTTTTGAAGGTGCAGTTACCTGCTACGATAATCTGGCTCAGGCATATGCTTTTTTGGATTACAAACCTTCATCGGTTAAAGCTTCTCTCTTCGGTGTAGTCGGAAATTATATCGGATACTCCGGCTATTACAACCCTTTTACGGGCGAAGCGCAGATTAATGACATGGTGCCAAAAGCGGTATTGCCTTTCGTTACCTGCCATGAAATTGCACACCAGCTTGGATATGCAAAAGAAAATGAAGCAAATTTTGTAGGCTTTCTTGCAGCGACTAATTCCCGTGATTCTATGTTCAGGTACTCGGCTTTTTTTGAGATGTTTCTCTACGCAAATAATGAATTGTTTCTGGCAGATTCAGCTGCTGCAAGAGCAAATATGAGAGCCTTATCTCCCGAAGCCAAAGCTGATCTGGCGGAACTAAGGGCATTCCGGATAAAATATGAAAGCCCTGTTGACCGCGCAGTTTCTGCATTTTATGACAGGTACCTGAAGTTGAATCAGCAACCATCAGGGGAGAGGAGTTATGGCAGGGTGGTTATGTGGTTGCTTGCGTACTATGGGAAAATGGGGAGGTTGGGTTAGGTTGGGTTAGGTTCTTTGTTCTAAGTTGTATGTTCTACGTTCTCAAAACCCACAGAGATATATTTTCGTACAGGTTATCAGGTTATTAAGTGTTTAAGTTTTTGCAAAGAAAACTTCAGTTTTACCCAAATTGAAAACCTGACAACCTGATAACCAGTTTAACATAGCTACCTTATCACCTTGAAACGTATAACTTAAAACGTATAACGTATAACTTAACACGTATATGTATAGCTTAGAACTAATTCTTCCACTGGCTTGCTAGTTCGAAAACAGGGAGTTTGGGATAAGTACTATGTTCTACGTTATACGTTCTACGTTCGACGTCTTTAGGTTCAAGCATTCATGCTGTTGTATATTTCCTTTCCGGTTATCAGGTTGTTATTTTCTTAAGTGATTAAGTAATTTCATAGAAAATTTAAGTTTTATAAAAATTGAACACTTAAAAACCTGAAAACCTAATAACCTGACAACCAGTGTGGCAGAAACATTTCATCACCTTGAACTTATAGCCTAAAACGTATAACGTAGAACGTATAACGTTAAACATTCAACTTAGAACACATTCTTCCACATCATACTCTCCACCGGCTTGCTAATCTGTCCTGCGTATTTCGCGCTCTTTTTCTCATTGTACTTCACTTCAATTTCGCCTTCGACAGGGAAATAAATCAGTTGACCGATCGGCATGCCGTAATATACTTTTACCGGTTGTTTTACGGAGATCTCGAGGGTCCAGTTTCCGCAGAAACCCACATCACCTTTACCCGCGGTGGCATGGATATCAATCCCCAGGCGACCGGTAGATGATTTGCCTTCCAGAAATGGTACATGCGCATGTGTTTCCGTATATTCCTGTGTTACGCCGAGGTAGAAGATATGCGGATATAAAACAAAACCATCATCAGGAATATCGAAATATTCGATTTCATTGTGTTTTTTTGCATCCAGTATATGTTCCCTGTAAGTTGCCAATGTGCGGCCGAGATGTACATCATAGGAATTACTTCCTAAACATTCGCGATCGTAGGGTACAATTTTTATAGTTGCTTTTTCAATCTCTTCCAATATTCGTTTGTCAGATAAAATCATACTTTGCTTCTGTTATCAATTCCTTTAAATCAAACCCCGAAATTCGGGCATCGGCCCTTTTTATATGCCTCTGTTTTATCAACAAGATATTAACGAAACTACAAAACTTGGTATCTGGAACATAAAAGAATCTGAAGCGTTCTTTCTTTCCGCGGTTCCTCTTCAACGGGAAATCACGCATCCGCATAAGCGTTTGCAACATCTTGCCGGCCGCTTTCTGTTGCGTCAGCTCTTTCCTGATTTTCCATATGATCTGATCCGCATAGCCGATACCAGAAAACCATTTTTGCAGAATGAAGCCTATCATTTTTCTATTTCACATTGTGGTGATTTTGCTGCGGCCATCGTAAGCAGCACACATCGGGTTGGAATTGATGTGGAGAATTCCACTCCCAAAATGGATCGTATCCGCGATAAATTTCTGAATCCTTCTGAAAAGATTTTAATAGATAATACGATTGATTTGCTGTCTCCTGATCATCCTTTCAACTTTGATCAGTGGTTGCTGCTAACTTTATTCTGGAGTGCGAAAGAATCAGTTTTTAAATGGTATGGTGATGGTGGAATCGACTTCAGCGAACAGATTATTTTCACCGGAATCGACAGTTTAAATCCGGGTACTATTCAGTGCAGGTTCAGCAAAAAAAATCAGGTGTTCCTGAACGTCGACTACCGGATTTTCAACAATCTCAGTATGTCATTTCTTGTACATAACTATACGGAATAATTATGATAGGGATAGCGCAATGGGTCCTGGCATAACAGGTCGCAGAGGATATTATACAGCTCAGGATAATGTGAGTTAAGCCGTTGCGGATTCTCGAAGAAAAGTTCAATACTTTCAGCCCAGAATTCCTGGAAATTCTTCATAGCATAGTCAGAGTACAGACCTATACTCCTTTCCTTTTCTTTGGAATAAATTCTGTCGCCTAATGCTGTAACAACCTGGAAGCAGTTTTTGAAATTCTTATCTATGTATTCATCTGTTTCAAAATTCTGGTAGTACAATGCATGTGCCATTTCATGCAGTCCAACATTACTGCTGTCGAAACGGTTTTTATATCCTTCCAGAAATTGTTTCCATGCGATATTAATTGTATTACCGCTTACATTTCCGATCAGAATACGCATAGGCTCCAGGGCGATAAATTCCTGCGGATAAATCTGAATAATATTGAAATGCGCCATCAGGTATTTGTCCAGGCCGAATGTGAGTTGAATCGATGATGCACTGATCAGGATCGGCATTTCGCGATATCCTTTTACATCATGAATGATGAAAATTTTTGTTTTGATGAATTTCCGCAGCCTTGATAAAAATTTATCCTGATCGGGTGGGAGGAGCCGGTTAAAATAAGGGAAGTATTTTATGAGCACTTTCCTGATGACATCATCAGTAAAATCCAGGTTTTCACCGTAGTATACAAGCGGACTGCTGAGGTGGATATTTTCGCCTGCTTCCTTATTAAAATGGAGTTCTCCGGCATTTTCTTCAGCATAGGAGGATTTTTTGCGGGTTTTTCCGCGTATGATCATGATTATGACCACTCCGAGTAATATGATCAGCCAGGTTATTTCCATCAGGGTAAGCAGGATGCAGCCTTGCGGTATAACGTTCTAACCCGCCGGTAAAGTATCTGGTTCGGTATCCCATGGAAGTTCGAGATTTATACTGTCCTGACCAGCAATTCCTTCGATGGAACCACGGATAAATTGAGTATTTAACAAAGCCTTTTCAAGTTGTTTCTCCCTGGCTTTCCAGATTCTTTCCATTGCATCCCTTTCCCGCTGAATAGAACTGCGGATTTGCTGGAAAACTTCATATATCGCTTTCCATTGCTCGCCGAATTCCTTACTCGTGAGGTAGTTATACAGGAGAACCATCTTTTCACCTTTATTTTCCTGCGCCCGGGCAACGGTAGCAATCCGGAGTATACCGTCTCTGAGTACATGAACAAGCGCGCGCACCTCCTCAAAACTGCAGATCCAGACTCCGTCTTTTTCACCAAACCGTGTCATGTCTTTTGGCATTGTTCCGGTTACCAGAACGGCCACATCAGCACCCTGGCTTCGCATATCGGCTTTGAGTTTTTCAATCCAGTCTTTTGAGAAATCCTTTGTGCGTTTGCTTTCGAAAATGATACGGCCACACTCAACGCCGAAATTATTTCTTACCAGCAGGATACAATCTGCTCCCCTCACGCCTTTTCCCACTTCCTGCACTTCATCAAATGGAAAAGCTGCTTTCAGCATTTCTTCAAGTACCAATTCCTGTACCTCGCCCTGCAACTGCATAGATCCCTGTTCCGCCTTTCGCTTCATTTCGTCAATCAGTTTCCGCTGGTCTTCCAGTTGTTTTTCATATTCTTTTTCACGAAGCTGGTACCTGGTTTCTTTTTCCTGGGATTTGTCCTCCTCCAGTTTACGAAGTTCCTCTGAAAGCTTCTCCCTTTCAGTCCTCAGTTTGCGCTGAATATCCAATTCAAGTTCGGCCTCTTTCTTT
>JAATGW010000328.1 GCA_015654495.1 Chitinophagales bacterium | reverse complement strand
GCTGGATGGGAAAACCTGCTCTACACACTGGGCTGCTGCAGAAAATTTCAGAACCATGTTTCCCAAAATAAATCTGCAAACAGATAAATTAATAACGGACGAAAATGGAATATATACCAATGGTGGCGCCTACTCATTTCTTAACCTGATACTCTATCTTGTTGAGAAATATTTTGACAGAAGAACAGCCATATTCTGCTCCAAGGTATTTCAAATCGAAATTGACAGAAACAGTCAGTCTTCATTTATAATCTTTAGTGGACAGAGGAAGCACGAAGATGAAGTAGTGAAAAAAGCCCAGACCTATATTGAAACTAAACTGCACGAAAAAATCTCAATAGAGCATTTGTCATCCAAATTTGCAGTAGGCAGACGAAACTTTGACAGGCGATTTATAAAAGCAACCGGCAATACGCCGTTAGAGTATTCACAAAGAGTGAAAATAGAAGCTGCAAAAAAAGCAGTTGAAAGCAGCCGTAAAACAATTAATGAAGTAATGTATGATGTTGGTTATTCGGATGTAAAGGCCTTTCGCGAAGTGTTCAGAAAAATCACCGGCATGTCACCGCTGGAATACAGAAAAAAATACAATAAGGAGGCAATGGTTTAGTGAAACAGGCCTTAATGCATGAACGTCCAGGGACTTTTGAAGTTTGGATGGTCTTCGGTCTACACTATTCCGGTATGATTAATACCATTTCTTTTTAATCAGGTGCCACCCGAAAATGACGAGGAAAATAGTAAAAGAAATATAAGTATCTACATAAGCCAGCGGAATTGCGGCGATTATCGCGACAATTCCCAGGGCCGAAAATATAGCAGTTCCCTTGTTCTTTTTCCAGAAATCCGGGTCTGTGAGGTTTTTCGATTTTGCGTATAAAAATATAAACATGAAAAATAAATTCATGATGCTATATCCTACACTAAGCAACGCTACTGCAAATGGATCGCGGTAATGTTTCCCGGCAAATGCTGTTACGAAAGGCGCAAATGAAATCGAAAGAATAAACAACATATTCAGAATGATAAACCTCTTTGTGATATTCGTGATGTTTAAAAAAAGCAAGTGGTAATCTATCCAGAAGCCGAGTATCAGCATAAAAGAGGCAAAATAAGATACCGTATAGGGTATAAGCGACCTGACCTGATGGTAGGTGGAGACTCCCTCGATTTTATCTTCCGGTATTTTTATTTCAAGTACCAGGATAGTCAGCAAGATAGCAATGATGGCATCTATAAAAGTTTCAAAACGTTTCTTATCGAATTGATAGATTACAGGCATCAGAATTTATATTAAAGATGAAAGCTAAAAATAATGGAAAACAGGGAATACAGAATTGTATAATCCCGTGAATCCTGAAAAAAAACCGCGGCCAGGATAAATGAACAAATTCCAGAAACACTTCCAGGCTATCCGGTATACAATGTCATTCAATATATTTTCTGACCGGAACAAGATCAATTTGCCGCTTTAAAAAATTATCGCCTTCCTTTATGTCGACAGAATCCAGTCTGCCGCTGTAACCATAACCGTTTTTTTCCAGAGTAATGAATATTGTATAAGATCCTTTTTGCAATGAATCGAGCATAAATGTATTCAGAGTTACAGACTCAGGATTTTCATAGTGAAACTTTTTTAATCCCCACTTGCTCCAGAATAATAAACGGGATTGCTCTGACAGTAGCTCGGGTCGGTTAGTAATAAAAACTTCCTTTATATTCTGAATGGTGTCGACTTCATTTGTAGTAAGCTCCAGTTGCAGTCGGGAATCTTTTGATTGTGTGCAGGCTAACAGGCAAACGCTGACTAAGCAATAAACAAATATTCTCTTAGTGTTTTTCAATTGTCTGTTATAAAACATTCAACGAGTTATTGAGGTTTGCCGGATGAAAACCTGAAGTAGGCTACCATGGCGGCAAGCGCGATAACAATAACCGGCATGGGTAAAAACTTATATTCCTTTTTTCTGGCGTGTACCACCAGAGCGCCTGTCATGACCACACAAAAGCAAACAGCAGTAACAGGCGTGAGTACAGGAGCTATGCCGGTTAGCCATGGCAGTATGATACCCAGGCAGCCAAACAACTCAAGAATACCAAGTATCCGGATAGGTGCTACCGGGTCGCCGGGTTTCAAATGACCATTGTCTATATGTTCCTTTTTGCTACTGCTAAGCTTTCCATATCCTGTCATCAGAAACACCGCGGCGAGAAGGCCTTGTATCACCCATAATGCTGTATTCATTCGCTGATTTTTCTGCTGCCACAATATCGGTCAATCCTGATTTTTGTGTTATTACATTCAGCAACCGTCATTATATATCCAGAGTTATTTTGTAGTCTTACTACCAATTTGTTCACCAAGTTTTTCAAATTCTATATCATCGGGTTCCCATAACTCAACTTTGTTGCCTTCAATATCGATGATATGAACAAATTTTCCGTATTCGACTGCTTCAATTTTATCCGCTATTGTTACGCCTTCTTTTCTAAGCTGGTCAACAAGCGCTTCCAGATTCGCTACCCGGTAGTTGATCATAAATTCCTTTGTTGAAGGTTCAAAGTATTTCGTTTTTTCAGAAAATGGGCTCCACTGGGTGAATCCCTTCTTTGCAGAATCTTCACCCTGTCTCCATTCAAAAACAGTTCCATACTTGTTCGTATTTAACCCAAGGTGACTCTGGTACCAATCTCTCATTTTGCCAGGATCCTTGCATTTGAAAAAAATACCGCCGATACCGGTTACTCTTTTGAGAGGTAGCTGTTCACCTGCAATTTTTCCAGTGAGCGACCTGAAAGCGAAGCCAAGTCCAAATGTTGCGACAAGAGCTAAGGTCATTAATATTTTCTTTTTCATTTTTTTGCAATTATCTTTTATGAAATCCGGCTTTTAAGAATTTTTGCGGGTAAAGTTAATATTGTTGCTATTATTTTTGGCCGTTAAGATTTATTGCTTCACCCGTATCTGTTTTTTTGTAGAAAGCAAACTCTATGCTACAAGCGTCTTCTTTGATGCTGCAGGCACCTCTCATTATTTTTTGAATATCAGAGTAACCAGGGCCTGTTAATAAACAATTGTCTGGAGAATAAATGAATCCTTGTATTTAATTACCGTTACCGGCTTGTATATGTACAGAAGATTGAAGTATGTCCGAACCGGAATACTTCTTCAGAGTTAATATTGTTTCTATAAACCGGCGTTTGTTTAAGAACCCTTCAATACAACCTCACTCCTATTGTAAAACTTACAGACATAAAATCCTGCCCCGATTCCTTATCCCTATTAAAAATATTGATATAAGAAATTTTTCCGGTCCACCTTTTGCTCTCAGAAAAATAAAAACCAAATGAAGGCTTAATACCAAAACATGTCCGGCCAGCCATTAACCCCGGGCCAAGAACAAATGAAAAGTAAATCTTATTTTTCGGCGAATACGAAACACCTGCGAATAAATTCACCACCCCTCCCAGATCTTCCGGAAAAGTGCCGTCAGGATTTTCTCTCAACACCTTATCGTCTTCAAGATAAATGTCTGCGGTTATATCGACTGTGGGTTTAAACTTCGATTTGGAATTTAAATACCCCTGTACTCCTATACCCATTGCCCAGGGATTATTACCCATTGTCTTGTCATAGATAGTACCTGTAAACTGTCCATTCAGTAACACAGAAATTTTCCTGTCCTGGCCGAATGAGCATAATAAAACAGATGAAAGAAGTACTGTTGTTATTAATTTTAGCATAGCAGGATTTGTTTTGCAGTCTACGTTTATGAGTTGACGCTGTTCGGATATTTCATGCTCCATTTGTTCCTACCAGCAGGAAGGATCGCACACAATTTTAATAATTTATATCTGAAGTTAAAAGAATAGGATTCCATCACATATATTATCCAGCTGATGATGCGTAAATTGCGGAACTATTTGAGATTAAATCTTTCCTTTAAATTTTTCTTGTCAATAACTGCGAATGCATTTTTCAACTCAATACTCCTTTCCTTATACTCTCAAGCAAGAAATCACCTCAACATTTCGTCATCGGCCATTGAAGCTTGTACCACAAGGCTTTCAAATTTCCTCAAGGTTTTGCAGTTTATGTGCAACGGCATTATAAGAGAGTATGAAGCTTAGCAAGCATATCTGGTAGAAACTCTTCCCTTATCCTCCAAACTATTCCATAGTCGATTCCGAAATAGTCATGTACAATTCGATTTCAAAAGCAACGAATTCTTTGCCAGTCAATGTCAGGATGTTGATCTCCGAATTCATCAGGAAGTCTGTTTGCAACTTCACCAATTATCTCAAAATTTCTGATTACAGCATAAATCGTTTTGTCGTCTACTGTAAATTGTTCGAAAGTAAAGTCATTTGTATACAGGAGTATCTTCTCCCCGCTTTCGATAATGTCGGCAACCAGAAGCCGGGTATCCCTTTTAGACATAAAAAATCTGAGATTGGATCTCCTTAAAATACTTTTCCTTTATCCCGCTTCTGGATACAAGGTCGATTTTACGATCTATATGCTTTTCTAAAAATTCAGCAAGGTCAACGAATTCTATTCCTATAGGGCTTGAAAAATCAACTACAATATCAATATCACTAATTTCAGGTGAAAAGTCCGGGCGCAAAATTGATCCGAACAATCCCAGTGAAGACACATTGAATCTTCTGAATAATTCAGGTTTAACTTTTTGCAACTTTTCTTTTATTTCGTCTGTGTATGACATTACGCAAATATAGTAAAAGGTTGTCAATGTAGTCTCTTGCAAGGAGCAAGTCTTAACCAACTAAAAGCCGGTTGCATTCGTATCAATCTCATCCTTGAAATAGAGTAAAGGCTGCAATAAAAACCTAACGATGGATATATGCCATATAAAATTCACCACCCATGTTTGGAAGTTTCCTGGATTCAGGAATAAATGTCTGTGCATTTTGTGTGAAAGAATTTATAGGATTCCAGCAATTACAATTAAAACACGTGGTTTCCGTCTGAGGGCTTATGATATCTGATATTGGAATTGTTGTATTTCCTGCCGGGATATAAATCTGCCAGTCATGATCAGGAAAGATGTATTTCTCCTGGCCGCTGATATGATTTAACAATACAAATGTTGTGTCATTCACAGTTGCGTATCTTAAATAATTTGTGTCGAAGGTCAATATACTTGTATCGATAAGGGTAAGAAAATTGTCACCCTTTTTATATTGCCGGACTACAATTGTATCAAGGTCAGATAAGTTAAAGCCAATAAATGCGGGCGTAATATATTGATCTGAGCAACCAATCCTTGGGTCACAACCGGTAAATACAACGACCGTTAAAAATATTATCGGGGCAAATCTCTTCATACATTATTTGATGGTTGTCAGAATATGCTCTATGCAGCGCGGAATTCTCTTTCATCTTCTCCTGCTCATTTAGCGGAACCGGTACAATTTTACTGATTTTAATCTGAAGATACAAGAAAGCATTTTCTGACTCTGAGTTGAACTCCAAGTACCTAACTATATTCTTTAAGCGGTCTTGTGTGAATGTAATGTCAGGGGCATGGCCCTTCTTCCAGTTGACCATAAATTGTATTGTCAAAATCAAATTGACTTTTACCGTATTCAAGTCTGATTATTTTGTTGCAGTGTACTTGTAAAACAAATGCAAAGTTTGCTATCGTCACCGACATGTTACCAGTGCCATTATCTATATGGTCAAAATAACCTGGAAGAGCAGTTTTTAACGGCTCAAAGTGATCACCAACTTTATATTCAGGAATCGTTCCAGCCACTATTTTATCTCTTATTTCATCTGGCATGAATCGAAATACCAAAGAAGGAACGATAGCCGGCATAACCCATAACCAGAAAAAAAGTACTACTGCAGGAATTAATAATAAAATAATTTTAAACCCAGGCCCCCGGCCTAATAAATCAACAAGCCTTTCGGATATGATAAGTAGTGAATACGAAAGGCCAAAAATGAATCCTGTCAGCAAAGCCAACGGCATAAACATAATTACCAGGTCTGGACTGCGAAATAGTGCCCCGACGATAATTGAATAGGTTAAAGCGCCATAAATAGCAGAAATGAATGGGAAGATTGCAGGTTTGAAAACCCGTCCTGAATGATCAAGTTTGTGTAAAGGGAATACAATAAAAATTGCCCACGCAATTATTATAAAAAGTCCCGACCAGAATACAATCACACCACTGTCGTCTGCTTTACCGTCTCTGGCAGCCAGGTAAATTGCATACAAAATGTTCATCATCGCCCATGCAATGGTCATTGAGAAAAATCCAACGGTCTGTTTAACTTTATTCAGTTTCAAGATTGTCATTTAGCTTTGCCCACAGTAGAAATGGTTCGAAACAATTCAGGAGTTTTATTAGTCTGGCGCTATCTTTGAATTGAACGATAAAATTTTATTTATTTTAGTTCCTGATTGCATTGATCAGATTGTGTACACTTCCTACCTTTTCAGGAACTTAATAATAGCCGTTCTGTATTCTTCGTCTTTTTCTTTAAGTTCAATCCAATGTTCAGACGTATTAATATTCAAATAGATTTCTGCATAGTCATTTTCGTTTTCGCCTTCAAAAAATAGCTTATACTGGTTTTCAGTTTTGTATTGTTCATCATCTTTTGCTCCCAGCTGTTTTGCAAGCATGTCAAGATTAACATATGCCAATGAAAGAGCATTGGTAAACTTTAATGATGCATCAACCGGCTGTTTGTATAATTTAGCAAGGGTCATTAACAGACTATCAGACTCTGAACCTATGCTCTTTAAAACTATACCACTGGCAAATCCATTTTCAGCTTCTTTTTGTTTTGGTATCGAAACCAGTAAACCCAAATTATTCCCCTGGTATGTCGACTGTACAGTATAAAGATTTGATGTATCTGTCTCTACAAAAGAAACAATAGAAAGCTTTATATCTCCTCCCCAACCCTCTTCGTCACCGTTATCAATGAGCAATTCCCTGGCAGGATATGTTTCGTTGGTTTGCTTTTTACTATCCGCAACAGAATCAGAAGATTTCTCCGGATTGTTGCAACTAAAGAAGATCAGTAGTAAACCTAATAAGAAAATTTTTAACATAGCAGAGATCGGTTTAAGTGGTTTGCATTATTTCATGGCTTAACCTGGCAGAATGTTTAATCTTCGTTTGATCGCGGGCCGGTACAATATTAAAAACTTTAAATTGAAAAGAAACGACAGAAATACAGTCACTCCGTCAAATACCGGGTTAAAATTGTATACAACCTTTATGTCTTCGAACGATTTACCTTAATCGCCGTAACGTAATAAATCAGAAATAAAATTTGTCCCGCAGCAAAAACTGCCCATGCGGCTGGAATTAATTTCATTCTGAAAGATAATTCCTTAATCAATTTTAACTGATTGGTATGATTAACATCTAAAAATATTACCGGCAACTTTATAAAAATTATTGCCGGAATAGTTAGTATAATATGAATTGCAAATACTGTCCAGTTGATTGTATCAACCCGCTTCGACAGCAGCCAATAACCAATTGTCACAAATAACAGACAAACTCCAACTACAACTGTCCATGCAAAATATGGTGGAAATATCGTTGTATGCCAACCCGGAACGACCGAAGTGGCAATATCAAATGAAAAAGGAATTGTAAACAGCAATAGCATCAGGAAACTTAGAACAGGAATAAAATCTCTTCTTATGAAGGAAGCCATTGTATGAACTTAAAAATTGTAATATCCGGAAAAACAGTCTGGTAATTTTCACGGTCAGCTGCCGGGTTTGCCTCAACGTCCATGGTTTTCTGCTCTGCTATATTCTGTGTCCATCTATCGGCAAACAGCACTTTGCATACATGTATTGCGTTGATATAACAGAACCCCGATGTTCTGGTAACCTGATCCGAAAAAATAAGAGTACCGTAATGACGCAGAATTATCTGAATCTGATATTGTATACCGGCCGGTCCAGCTTTTTAATCGTCAGCATCTGTCTTGTCTATCAACTTCACATAAGAGTCATACTCTTCCTGCGTAAAATACGGCAGCCTTGAATCCACATATGCGGGATTGAGCTGTCTTAACATAAATGAATTTAACTTGCTCGCTACTCCGGTACAACCTCCTGCAATCCATATCCGGGAAGTGTCACTGCAATTTTCCAAAAATATTCTCTTAAGGTCATTATAATTCCTCGAATACAAGGCCAGAAAAGAATACAAAAATATTGTCCGGGAATTTTCTTTTGTCAACATTACCAGTTCTTCATCTGAAGCTTTTGCAGAAAGTTTTTGATAAAGTTTGTAATATTTATTCCTTTTCTCAGGAATACCGGCTAAATCAATAGCAAAACCAAGGTGAAGGGTCTGTTCCTTCTTTAGCTTGAAAACAATCCTTTGAATCGAAGGTCTGATTTCGCTTTGAGTAGACTGTGCAGTCAATGACTTACAGACTACGAGTGATAATATCAAACCTATAATAATATTTCTCTTCAGATATTTCCTTTGATCGTTACCTGTATATTCAATCAATGCCTGGCGACGAGGTGGCCGAATCAGAATTTTCAATCGTCTCATTAGGTTCAGGCACATATGGAGTATTGTTATATTCCCATTCGTCATAGTTCCTTTTTAGTCCCCATAATGCACCCAGTAAAATCACCGACAACGCAAAACCGATTATAAGTCCGGCAAAAAAGAATAAAACAAAAGCTATGATAATCAGGTAAATTCTGATACCCACTTTTTTATACTCCTCTTCATAAAGTTTATAAGAACTGCAAAGTTTATAACCAATTATGCTTGCCCAAACCAAAAAGGCCCAGGAGATCATTCCTACAATAAAGGCAAGTGTACTCCCGGATTGGGTTAGCAAGAAAGTTCCCAGAATACTTATAAGTAGTCCAATGACAGATAGTATAATCGCAACTACCGAAAACGCTTTCACAGTCTCTCGTTTAAACATAATTTTAATCATTGAATCGGGTAATAGATCTTTCAAAGCCCCAGCCAATCTACCTGGCTTCTGCAGTATGCAGAGGCGCCTGTCCTTCTGATTCGGGACCAGCGACCAAAATACTCATTTTAGTTTAAAACGTCAAGAACGGGGATCTGTCGCTTGTATTGCGCATATCTAAGTGAGGCACTAATTAATGCATTATCGCTAATCTGAATCTAATATCTGTTGCAGTTCATTTGATAGCCTTAGCAAAGGAATAAGTCTGTGACTTTTGAATTTTATCAAACCATTAGTTTCTATGAACAAGGTATCGGCCTCCACTTGCCCGATTGACTCACCAGTGCTAATAAATGTTTTTGATAATAACCTTAATGTTAAAATCAATGTTGAATCATTCTTTATCCAATTACCGGCTTTGATTGTTCTCCCCGGTTCACCACCTATATAAACCGAGTCTTTATCCTCATAGAAATCGGCGCCTAAATATCGCGCTGTGCCGTTCGGGTCAATAGCAAATGCAAAACCGGAACCATAGACCGTTAAACCGCCTCCCGCTAAGGAATCAATAGGGTAATATTCCAGCTTTTCGGTTATCCAGTATTTTGCATTGGGAATTGCAACCTTTGAAGAATCAGGTTCGGTGTGACAGGAAAATTCAAGAAAAACTATTATGATTAGAATGAATCTCATAAATGGCAACGAACGACCCGGGGATTTATGCAGTACGGGATTTGATGATCCAACTACACCGCCGTTTGAACACAATAGTACTAACTAAAATTGAAAAGAAAAGACCAGCGTTCTGTCAGCCTACCCATATTCTTTTGATCCTGTCGATGCTGGCTTCAGTTGCAGAGATTTAGTTAGCCGGGTGTTTTCTATCCCGTTTATAGTCCGCTCCCCAGGTTTGAAAACAATTGCAATTTTCTTCCGGGCAAATCATCCAACCTGTATCAGGTGCTGAATTTGCATCTTCATTAAAACAGAGAAGTTGATGATTATCGAAATTGTGGCCGCAACTCAGACACAGGTTTTTATCAGATTCATCAGAATTCTCTTCAAGATGTTTCTGTTTTCTAACAATTGAATTAAAATACTTTTCAATATCCAAGGTCTCAGTTGGCCGTTTTCCAGATTCAAAAATTATACACCGTTGTATGTCTGAGAATCCTTCAGTTTCTTTCAGATCATTCGATATAAATTCATGAACCCGGAAACATATTCCATCCTGCAATGCATTTTTATGGTAATTCTGATCTGAGAAATATATTACGATAAACCAGAAAGGATGTTTTTCATAGTTGTGCAAAACCAAATATTCAGAAATTCCCGAATCGACTGGTCGCAAAAATGAGAACAAGTTTTTAATTATGCTTTCAATCCCGTCTGCGATTTCTTGATTGCTATTCATTTGCGAGTTTCATAATTTTCAGAAAGACAATAAACGTTGCCGTACAGCCTGCGATCCGCTACTTTACCAGCCTGCTCGCTGAGTCCTGCGGACCGGCTATTCGACTTCAGCGTAGCAGCAATCGCATGTTGGTCGTTTTATTTTATACTTTTGTTGTTTCTTCTAAAAAAGCAATGATATACCCATCCGGATCTACAATGTAAAACTCTTTCCCATAAGACATGCCTCGCAGCGGTTGGACAATTTCAATAGAGCGGTTTGAAATCTCTTCATACAAATCCTCTATACTCTCAACCGAAAAAACGATATCGAGATCCTGATTGGTACTTTTGTTTTTTCTTTCCTCAGGTGCAGGTTTTCCTAATTTAAGGTGAATTGAACAACCGTCTTTGCTGATCCCTGCATAGAATTCCTCGTATCGAAAATCTATATCAAAGTTCAGCATCCGCGTATAAAATTCTATGGACCGGTCCATATCAATCACAAGAAATTGCGGACTCATTTTTTTTATCCTGAAATAGGCTGTCCTGTCCATCACAATTATTTTAGATGCTGAAATTTAGTAATGATAGACAATATTCGATTGGCAAAATTCGGTTTCTGATTAGAACTGAGGTCAGGACACTGCGAACAGGCTGGCTACTCATGCAGAATGGAAAATTCATGCTCCTGTACCCGCGCTATCATTGATGACCTGCACAAATAGTCACCTCCTCCACCGCTCCGGACGGCTGGTTTATTTTAAAGCCTGCTGTTTATGAATGAAGCGCGCCATGGAATAGGTTTTCGCAAGGATTTTAAAGAAATGATATGCAAGGTTTTTTGAAAAAACGTTCAAATAATCATGCACCTCTGAAGATGAAAATAACCTGTTCTCCGGCTCCATATGAGCTTCCTGTTTGTAGCCAATCGATTTTTCGGAGAAACGCATTGATCGCAGGAGCGTCGAAAGAACTCATAGCTTATTTAGGTCCCCGAATTTTATCAACCTATCCGGATCTTTTCAGCACCAAAGGTGCGGTACAATCTATAGCAACGGGCTTCAGCCCGTTGTAAACAAATCCAAAAAATAAACCAGGCTCCGTAGGAGCGAAAAACGAAATTCATTTGCCAACAATATAGAACGTTGGCGAAAGCTTTGCGTGCCTACGGCACTTGAATTCCTGTTATTTATTTTCACGCCGGGTTGAAACCCGGCGCTATAGATTGCACCGGGCCTGACAGCCCTGAATAGT
>JAATGW010000382.1 GCA_015654495.1 Chitinophagales bacterium | reverse complement strand
GAAATAGAAGAGTATCTGATGCTCTTAAATACTCCGTGTACTAATGAAGAAGTTCAGGCAGCATTTATTTTAAGCTGTTACACCGGCCTGCGTTGGGTAGATGTAAAAAAAATGAAATGGAGCGATATCCGGGGCAGCGTACTTATTACAAGAGTTATCCAGGCTAAAACTGGTCAGCCGGTCACCCTGACGCTCCATCCTGTAGCCCAATCCATTTTAGAGAGACAGAGAAAGAAAGTTTTAGACACCAACTTTGGTGACTATTTAGTATTTCGCTTGCCTTCACAAGACGGAGCCAACAATATTTTAGAAGAATGGATAAGGAAGACAGGGATTGACAAGCATATTACCTGGTCATGCGCAAGGTTAAGTTTTTCCATTTTACTTCAGGATAAAAATGTAGATGATGCCACAGTTGCATGCTTGTTAGGACATACTACTACGGAGCAGGTTAGGAAAACTTATAAAAGGCACAGGCCGAAAAACCAACAGGAGACAATCAACCAACTACCTATGCCGGAACGATCACCTTACTTTTTACATTTAGGGAACTAAAACAAAAAAGGGCTGCCCGATAAAAGGCAGCCCTCGCTATCAAATTGAAGAAATATCATGCCCTTAATTTATTGACCATTTCGATCACAGTGGATGTTTCGCCTGCCAGCATTTTGTCGATATCTTCTTTCTTGTAGTAACCCATGCTGGTTTTGTAAATACCGAACTCCTCGCATTTTTTTGCAAATTGGGTACGACCCAAATTACAATAGATAAGGGCTTCTTCCGGTTTCAAAAATGGCTTGAAACAAATAGCGATTGCACGCATAGTTATTAACTCATTACGCTTGATCATAGGATTGATTTATAGGTTTATTATTTATGCAGCCTTAAATATCTCCATCTCCCCGCCCTGATTAAATCTCCCTATCTGCACCGCCTTCCCTTTTTCCGGTACTTCTATCACGATATCAACATCATGCTGGAATGTGTTAGCACCTCTGAATTTTCCGTCCTTCGTTGATTGGAAAATGAATACGAAAGACTTTGCAGGATTAGATTGTTTCAGCCGGTTGAGATCCCCTGGTTCCAGGCCCAATCTATTTACACTATCGAGGAAAATAAAATCATATAAAGCAAGACTATCCGGAAGTATGGATGCAACATCAAGATTTGGATGCGCCACATCTTTATCATTTAACTTTTGTTGCAAAGTATAATCCAATCCTTCCTCTTTGGCTACATACAATACCTTTCCATGATGACGGGCCAGGTATCCGGCAAAATCAATACATAAATAAGACTTACCCATTTTAGGTTTACCGAAAACCATCGCCGTAAAATTTCTGGATGGATCACCGATCAGATCAAACCATTTCCCTTTCAGCCCGATGGTGGCAAATTCCATGTTTGCAAAATCCATACTGTTCATAATAGCAGGCTTGCCATCAATACCGTTAAGGTTCTGACAGGTACAACCTAATATTCCCTCCAGGCCATTTAAGGTTGTTTTTTCAATCTCCAGTACTTTTTGTGCTTTGCCGGTTGTAAATGCTTTCAGGTTCTTTTTGAGTTCATGTATTTCAGAAATGTATGGATCATTATCAGTAATCGTTCCTTTATCCATACTCCGGTTGATTTGCAGTAACAGTTGTTTTGCTTTTTCTTTCATGCCGGTTTTCCCATTCAAACCAATGTATCGTTTAATGAAATTGATAGACTGCAATACCCTTTCCTGTCCAGTGAGATTTTTCAACTCCTCATAGGTTTCCGGCTTTAGTTTCATCGTAATCTTCGCTTTCATAGTGTTATATACTTCCACCAGCTTATCCTGTATATATTTTATCTGCTCTGAGTAGGATGATGTTTTCCGGATGCGCTTTTCCAATATTGATTTTTGCAGAGAATTTACAAACCGCAGGATTTCCTCTTTCGTTTTGGATTTACCATCAAGATTTACAAAACGTTTTATAAATCGCAGTTCTTCCGGTATGCGTTCTACCATTGCTGGCATTTGGTCATTGTCCTTTGAAATGCCTTTCCGGCTTTTCCTTTTTGACGAATCATCAGGCTTAATCGGATCTTGTTTTATCGTGACTTCCTTTTTGACCTTTTTATCGGGCTGTCGCTGATTTTCGTTCTTCTTTTGCTTTGAAGATGTTTTTTTGTTGTTTACAAACTCATTGAGCTTTGCCAGGTAAATGTCAATTGTCTTTTTAATCGAATCACTTGACTGGTAGGAAGTCCAGTTATTTCCCTGGTCGGTAACTCTTTCGAGAAAATCATGACCCTTCCTGAATGCTTCAGGCAGTTCGGAAAAATCTATTTTATCTATCTCTTTAAAATAATTGTTGGTAGCTATCATAAGGTTAGAAATATTTAGGCTGCTAATAATTCAAGTTCAAGACTAAGGGCTTCGGCTTCGAGTTCAAGTATTCGAACATTATCTGGTAGGTCTTCTTTTGGTCTTTCTTTATCCGGCAACACTATTTTTCTCCGGTTGCTATGTATGTTTTCATCGTTCTTTAAATCTTTCAGTTGTGCCGAGTGGATGGTGATGGAGCAACTGTGATCGACCTGTAATATTTCCACCAGCTTCTCAATATTCTTTTCTGGCAGCATGGCCACCATTTTATCAGCCGTTTTTTCAAAATTATTATTCTCGACCAGTTCCAGTATTTGCTTATCCAGATAAATGCTACCGCCTTTAACTCGTGAAGCAGCCACAATGATCCGGTAGTAATCACCTCCTCTGAAAATGGAAATTCCATTATTGGTTACGATATGACCATTTTGAGTAATGGATTTTATGAGTGGCAGTGCTTTTAAAACCGGCACTACAACCTTATCCTGCACCTGCTCACCTGGATTCCAGTTTTCAGGTAATAATATTCCTTTCCTTGTCTCTTTATTGATGGTGGTATAACTGACCAGCTTTCCTTTAAAATCACTGAAGGCCTGCAGCAGATTGCCGGT
>JAATGW010000539.1 GCA_015654495.1 Chitinophagales bacterium | reverse complement strand
TGTTGAATTCTACCGAAGCAGCTAACTTTTACCTGGCTGCGCCATTTGTAACCTACCTTAAAACAAACAACGATCCCAGGCTTTCTGCAATTTCAATCCGTTATAAAGGTGCGAAATCAGGGCCTGAACAGGTTCCTGCAATTGGTACTACAGCACCTGCAGATCAGGTCGGGATGCCGCTGGGCTACGACAATGCAACAATTGCTCCTGTAGCCGCGGGCCTTGGGCTGGCAAGTTTTTATGATTTTTCTCAGGCTGACAGAAGGAGGGTAAACAAAGTAAATGCACCTGTTTTTTGGGTAACTGCTGCACAAACAAATCTGCTGCTGGCAGAAGCCGCTTTCCGCACCTGGATCACAGGGGATCCTGCGGCTTATTATGAAGCCGGTGTTAGGGCAAATATGGTTCAGATGTCACTCTACGATCCAACTGCTGCGATCCCCGCAGCTGATATCAATACCTATATCACCAACCATCCTTATGATGCAGGTAATGCACTGAAACAAATCAATACAGAGTACTGGATTGCCTCGTTTCTTAACGGTCCTGAAGCATTTGCTAATTTCCGCAGATCAGGTTTTCCAACCCTTACAAAAAACCCATATCCGGGTTCGGCTATCAGCGGCAATTTTATAAACCGGCTGACCTATCCCAATTCAGAGTTGTCAGTTAACTCAACAAATATCCAGGAGGCCATCAGCCGGCAAGGCGCGGATAACCTCGATACAAAAGTGTGGTGGGATAAATAAGAATTACTTCCTGACCTGAAATATAAACAAGTGAGTGGCCCAGTGCCATTCACTTGTTTTAATCCGCAGAGGACAAAATTTTAAAAATGCAGATACTAAGAAAGAAATTAATTTTTCTGTTTGTGCTGGTTTTTCCGGTCAGCTGTATTTTGGCACAGCAGATTTCAAAAGAGCAGCTCATATTTCTCACGCCTGAATGGAAAGGTGAACGGTTCCCCGACGGCAGGCCAAAAGTGCCCGATAACCTGCTCGACAGGATGAAACTTGTTACACTGGAAGAAGCCTGGGCCGTCCTGAAGGGAGAAAATTTTAAACACCAGTATGACGACGGATGGATGAGTATCAATCCTGACAGTGTATTGGTAGGCCGTGCGGTAACAGCCATATTTGTTCCCGGCCGGCCCGATATTCACCGTGTGATTGATAAAAAAGGACATGAAAAAGATGGCCGTGTTAAATCCCAGAATTCATGGACGATTGACCTACTTGTAAAGCGGGATGTTTACGTAGTTGATCAGTTTGGTGCTCATGAAGATGGCCCCACAATCGGCGACAATCTTGGAAATTCAATTTACGCTAAAACCGGAAATGGAATTGTTTACGACGGTGCTGTGCGCGACATCAATGGCTTAAAGGAAATGCATGGTTTCACTTCTTTTTTCAGAAGCTATCATCCTTCACATCACCTTAATAATCCTGACGGTGAACTGAATACCACACTTGTCGGTATAAATACGCCTACGCGTATCGGTAAGGCTACCGTTATGCCGGGCGATGTGGTACTCGGGCGTGATGGCGGTGTAATTTTTATTCCTCCACACCTGGCTGAAAAAGTAGTGAAGACTTCAGAAATAGTGCGACTCCGTGATATGTTTGGTCATCAACGTTTGCGTGAACAGAAATATACACCGGGCCAGATCGATTCGCGATGGTCAGATGAAATTGAAAAGGATTTCATGCAATGGCTGAGCGATCATATTAATGAATTGCCGGTGCCAAAAGAACAGATCCAACAATATTTAAAAACACGTACCTGGTAAAATCAAAATCAATGGAACAAAACAGCAGAAGATCATTTCTCCGGAAAAGTGCATTGGCAGGTGTGTTCGCGCCATTGGCGGGGTTCGGACAGGGATTTCAGGAGGCAATTGATAAAACATCAAAACCATCAGCACCCTCGGATTTAAAAATAACCGGAATCAAATGTGGATTTATTCGCGGTGGGCATAGCTTGTTCGTGAAAATTTACAGCAATCAGGATATCTGGGGATGTGGAGAAGGAGTTGATGCAACACCTGGAACATATCACCTGGTAAAAATGTTCGAGCAGCGCCTGATAGGAAAAAATCCACTCAATGTTCACCGCTTATTTGAAGATATACGTCGTGGTGGATTTTTTGAAGGAGCACAGTCAGGTATGTTTGTAGCAGTACTCACTGCTGTGGAAACTGCTTTATGGGATCTTGCCGGTAAAGCGCTTCACCTGCCTGTTTACCAACTTCTCGGAGGTAAGTTTCGTGATAAGATCCGCGTTTATTGTGATACGGCATTATACCAGAGCCGGCTCCCTACACCAAAGGATTTCGCCGATGCTGCACTTAATGCAAAAAAGATGGGTTTTAATGCAATTAAATTTGATCTTGATCAACGTGATGATCCGACCAAATATGATTTGTATAACTGGACTGCGAGCCCGGGGGAATTAAAAAGAATGTACGACCAGGTTGCAGCAGCAAGAGAAGCAGTAGGACCAATGGTTGATATCTGTATTGATATGCATGGCAGGTATGATTCACCAACCGCACACCAGATTGCCAAAAGACTTGAACCACTCAACCTGATGTGGCTTGAAGAACCAATTCCTGCTGAAAATGTGGAAGCATATAAACTGATTACAGACTCTACCAGTACTCCTATTTGTGCCGGCGAAAATCATTACCTGGCTTATGGGTTCCGTAGGATGCTGGAGATAGGCGCCGTTGATATCATTATGCCTGATTTACAGAAAGCAGGTGGCCTGGGCGAGGGGCAGCGAATTGCTAATCTAGCCAACCTTTACTATGTGCCTTTTGCGCCGCATATGGTAGCTTCTTTTCTGGGAGCGATGGCTTCATGCCATGTTTGTGCATCAGTTCCGAATTTTCTGATACTCGAATGGCAGATATATTTTCATACCGATCCCATGTTTAAAGAGATTGTAACATTTGAAGGTCCGATGGTAACAAACAGCTTTATAACATTAATGGAAAAACCCGGAATTGGTGTCGAGATAAATGAAGAAGGTATGCGGAAATATGCTCCTAAAGGAGTGCCGTTTTTTGAATAAATAAAATAAAAATTTATTCCGGGATAATCGTCGTAACCAACCATTGAGTTTGTCGTTTTTACCCCTGTTTTTTGCAAACGATGGCTGAATTTTTGTAGTTCAATAAAGGCATGACGCTGAATAGCATCATGCCTTTATTGTTCACAATAAAAATAATGTTATGCTAAAATTACAGCGGATTACTTCAAATTTATGGTTTGCGAATGAAGCTGAGGAAGCAGCAAAATTTTATGTCTCTGTGTTTAAAAATTCACATATTGGAAAAATATCCCATTATCCTGAGGCAGGTCAGGAAATCCACAAGATGAAGCCAGGTTCAGTTATGCTGGTCGAGTTTTTTCTGGATGGTCAGCAGTTTCTGGCGCTGAATGGAGGCCCGATATTTAAATTCACTGAGGCCCTATCATTGGTGGTCAATTGCGACACGCAGGAAGAAATAGATTATTACTGGGATAAGCTCCGGCAGGGTGGCGATCCCAAAGCCCAGGTATGTGGTTGGCTAAAAGATAAATTTGGATTGTCATGGCAGGTGGTGCCGATAAAAATGAATGAATTAATGACGGGAAATGACAAAGAAAAAAATAGCCGTGTAATGACCGAAATGATGAAAATGAAAAAACTGGATTTAGCAAAACTTGAAGAGGCTTATCAGGGTACCGTGCATGCCTGAATTGAGCAAGAGGAAAGAGAAAGAGTAACAGAAACAGAACCCTTAGGTTAAACGTTGAACGTTCAAGGTTTACCTTCTATGAACTATGAACTATGAACCATGAACTATGAACCATGAACTATGAACCATGAACTATTAACTACGAACTCCAAACACCGGCTGTTCCCTACTGCCTGCTGCCTACTTTTGCCGGTAAGGCGGGGAGCCGGAAAGCAGGCGGGATAAAAACCATTGTGTATTTCTTCGTCATCCCGCATTCCGCCTTCGCGGCAGAAAAAACTATATACT
>JAATGW010000155.1 GCA_015654495.1 Chitinophagales bacterium | reverse complement strand
CTTCGCACTTCGGCCTTCGTACTTCGTTTATTTCTCCTTTCTCCCCCGAATAATACATGTAAAACCCCGGATTTGACATTTTCCGGGGCATGATTTCGTGCGACATTTGCATAAGAGAAAATTAAAAGTTTAAAACAGATTATATGGAAGATAGAATTCAGGGCTTGCACCATATTACAGCTATTGCCGGTGATGCCCAGCGCAATTATGATTTTTATACAAAGGTTTTGGGGTTAAGACTTGTAAAGAAAACGGTGAATTTTGATGACCCGGGTACTTACCACTTTTATTATGGTGATGAGCAGGGCGCTCCCGGTACCATACTTACTTTTTTCCCATGGCGAAATGTAAGGCGTGGTGAAAACGGCGCCGGTATGGCAACGGGAATCGGTTATGCTATCCCGGCAGGTAGCCTGGGTTTCTGGACGAAAAGATTTGAAGAGTTTAATGTAAGTTTTGGAAAGCCTGAGAAAAGATTTGACGAAGTGCTGGTGAATTTCACTGATCCTGACGGACTTCAACTGCAGTTGATCATGCCTGAAAATCCCGATCGGCGCGAGGGCTGGAAAACCGCTGATATACCTGCAAATGCCGCAATCCAGGGTTTTCACAATGTTACCTTAACCGTGAATAATGTAAAACCAACAGCAGCCATTCTTACCGATATTTTCGGTTACAGGTTAACTAAACAGGAAGGCAATATTTTCAGGTATGTTACCGATGCTGTAAAGGAAGCTGCTATTGTTGATATCGTTGAAACCGCCGAAGGTAAGAGAGGCCATGTAGCAGGTGGAACAAATCACCATGTTGCTTTCAGAGTAAAAGATGAAGCCGTATTGATGCAATTCAGAGATAAGGTTGTTCAGAAAGGCTATCAGATAACGCCAAAGATTGATCGCAATTATTTTTTCTCATTGTATTTCCGTGAACCAGGCGGTGTATTATTCGAGATCGCAACAGACAATCCCGGGTTTGCAATAGACGAGCCGTTGAATGAACTGGGTCAGCATCTGAAATTACCAGGGCAATACGAATCACAAAGAATGGAAATAGAACAGGTTCTTCCTGCACTGGTTCAATAAATAATAATTATGCACAAAAAAAATATCAGTTACGCCGGAAAGAAACTTTCGGCGGATTCTAAAGTACTGATCATGATTCATGGTCGGGGTGCTGGTGCCGAAGACATCATGGGTCTCACAGGATATCTCGATGTGAGCGAATTCAGTGTACTGGCGCCAACAGCTACAAATAATACATGGTATCCTTATTCATTCCTCGCGCCTCCATCGCAGAATGAACCCTGGCTAAGTTCTGGAATAAACCTGATCAAGACAATCGTTGATGATCTGATTGCTTTGGGAATAAAAACAGAACAGATTTATTTTCTTGGCTTCTCGCAGGGTGCATGTCTTACGCTGGAATTTACAAGCCGCCATGCAAAACATTACGGCGGGATTGTGGCCTTTACCGGAGGATTAATAGGTGACAGGATTTATAAGCAAAACTATTCCGGTAACTTCCAGGGAACGCCTGTATTTATAGGTACCAGCGATCCCGACACGCATGTTCCGGTTGAAAGAGTGAAAGCAAGCGCGGAAATTTTAACTGAATTGGGTGCAGCCACAGAAATCAGGATCTATAAGAATATGGGTCATACTATTTCGGGTGAGGAGATCAGGCTCGCCAATGAATTTGTTTTTCAAAAAAAACCAGTACAATGAAACCGGGTTTTCCAGTAACCAGAATTTATAGTGATGTTTCAGGTGACACACATTTTGAAGATCTTGAAATCGCATTAACCGATGCGGGGAAGATCGGGGCACTTTCAGAAGCCGTCCCGGTTAAATCGATTATTTTCCGCGAAGTAGTTGAGGATTATGACTACGATTTTCATAATGCACCACAAAGGCAATACATCTTACTCATGGACGGAGAAATCGAAATTGAAACCTCTCTGGGAGTAAAACGTGTTTTTGTTCCGGGTGAAGTTTTACTGGTGGAAGATATCACGGGTAAGGGTCACCGTAGTCGCAACCTGACCAGGGCAAAAAGGAAATCGGTGTTTGTAACTTTCTGAAATGCATCTTTACATTTCCTGAAAAATAACGGATGGATAAAAAGATTTCTCACAATCAATTTCATTACATTGTAGCATGGATTCCTACAGGGTAAAAATTCTGGAAACGTTCAATGTAACACACGATGTAAAATGCTTTAGGCTGGAGAAACCCACCGGATATCATTTTGTACCTGGCCAGGCAACCGATGTTTCCATTCCTCAACCTGGTCTTGAATCGGAACTAAGGCCTTTTACTTTTACGGCTCTCGCCGACAAACCTTTTCTGGAATTTACAATTAAGCGGTACCCTGATCACAAAGGTGTAACAGATCATATTCATAATCTGAAGGCTGATGATGAGTTGGTGATTCATGATGCCTGGGGCGCCATTAATTATAAAGGTCCGGGATATTTTATCGCCGGTGGGGCTGGTATAACTCCATTTATCGCGATACTACGTGATCTCTACAGCAAAGATCAACTCGCCGGGAATAAATTATTCTTTTCAAATAAAACGGCTGCTGATATTATTTATGAAGAAGAATTGAAGAAGATGCTTGGTGAAAATGTAGCGTTTATTCTTAGTCGTGAAGAGAGCTCAGGCTATCATCATGGCAGGATTGACCGGAAATTTCTGGAGGATGAAATAGTGAACTTTGAAAAGCATTTTTACGTGTGTGGGCCGGATGCTATGGTGAGTGAAATCAGCTCCTTTCTTCAGAAAATGGGAGCAGATGAGGAAAGTGTTGTCTTTGAAAAATAGAAACCGGAATCATGCTGTCTTTCGCAGTTTTTTTTGAGCCACCTAGTTCACATTAGAGAACATAGTCACATAGCAAAATAGGAGGAAACATCAAAGAAAATTTAATAAACGGTATTGATAAAATGGACAATTTACGTTTAACATATTATTAGTTGAATGATGTATCATTCCTCAATTTCTTCATGATAATCTTCTTCTGTATTCACTTCCCAGATATTGGTCTTGTCTTTTCTGCCTGTAATAATATTATCCACCGCCGTCATTGCCGTTAGCATACTATGATCACTGTTATTATACCGATGCATACCATTTCGCCCTATAAGAAACAGGTTTTCAATTTTGTCAGTAAAAGCCTGCACTTCACTAAACCTGTTATAAGAACCATAGTAGGAGGGGTATGCTTTTTTTACACGGGCGACCATCGCGTCCTTTACCTGTTGCGAGTGCAGGATGCCGATAGATTGCATTTCTGATATTGCTATCTGAATAATTGATTCATCATCCATTTTCCAGAACGCATCGCTTTCGTTACAGAAATATTCCACGCCAAGCCAGGTATCTCCTGCATTTTTTACCATAAAAGGACTCCAGTTATTGAATACCTGGATTCTTCCTGCTTTGATATGGCTGTCCTGAATATAGATCCAGTTATCACGGATAAGTTCTTCACCGGCATCGTTTTCAGTCACCTCCAGCTTTGATGCAAGTATTCCCACAATCAGGAAGTCACGGTATTCAAGTGACCCCGCAATCTCCCTTGTCTGCTTCGGGATCTCAATACCTTCGAGATTTTGCAACAATTGTTTTACCGGCATTGACGAAAAAAAATAATCTGCGTCGATGCTGAATTTTTCTCCTGAATTCTGATTTGCAGCGGTAATACTTTTGATTAAACCAGAATCATTGTCAGCATAGATCTTTTCAACAGAACTATTCAGGTGAATTGTACCACCTCGTTTTATAATTTCTTCTGCAACAGTTTCCCATAACTGGCCCGGACCATATTTTGGGTAAAGGAATTGTTCAATCAGGCTGGTGCTTGTTTCCTTTTGCTGAATGGTTTCGTTGCGGGTAAACAGCGTTTTGAAAGCATGCGTCAGTACTTTGGAGATGTTCAGATCTTTTACGCGCTGTTTACCCCAGGACGAAGGTATTTTCTCACAGGAGACTCCCCACACTTTTTCCGTATAATCTCTGAAAAATGTCTTGTATAGTTCATTTCCAAAACGGTTCCGATAAAACTGAGCCAGGTTGACTTCATTTGCTTCTGGAAAAATTTTTGCTTTCAGGTAAGAAATACCAATCAGGAACATTTTCCATGCGCCGAGATTTCTCACCGTTTGTCCGCTCAACCTCAACGGGTAATCGAAAAATTTCCTGTTATAATAGATCCGGGATTTCCTCGGACGCAAAAGCATTACCTTGTCGCTTCCCTCAGCATTTGTTTTGGTGTTTTTGAATATTTTTGAGCGGTTATGATAACCTATCTGTAACTGGTTATCTGCATTTTCTTCAAGCGGGAGGAATTGCAGCCACCAGTCAAGTACCCGGTCGGATTTCGAAAAAAAGCGGTGGCCGCCGATATCGATTTTGTTTCCCTTATAATCAATTGTTTTGGAAAGCCCTCCAACCTGGTTATCTGCTTCAATAACTACAGGAATAATATCTGTGTGTGTCAGTAACTCATATGCAGCGGTTAGTCCTGCAGGGCCTGCACCAATGATCACAGCTTTCTTCATCCTTTGGTTTTATTGAAAGATGTAAAACTGATCAGCAATAGCGAAATCAATAACAGGTATTCTCCGATAGTATGTTCCATTTTTATGAACGGACTGTTTACAATATTCAATAACAGTCCGACGGCCGCGATTGTATAGTACAATTTAAATTTTCCATTGTATACTGCGGCTGCCAGCAATAAAGGACCCAGCCATTGCACGGTGTAGTATTGGTGCCGGTATACGGGTGAAAGCAAATCTGAAATCATATACAAACAAAATCCAAAGATGGCAAGATAGTGAGGGGATAGCAATGCTGCCGTTTTATATTTAATAAAAAAAAGCGTCGTAGACAGGCCCAGGACTAAAAGCAGTATGACCGTTAGTGTGGATGCTTCCAGTCTTATTCCCGTAAACTTTTCAAAGACCACAAAAAAATTGCCATTCTCTGATAATGAACGCATTTTTCTTACCATTTGGTCGTCGGTTATTTTTTTCAGATTCCAGCCATCAGCAGTTGCAAAACGACTGATGGTATCAGCTCCGCCTTTCCCGGCTTCGGGATGGCGATGAGCGTAGAGCTGCATTTCCATTCCGTTTTTGTAGTTCATCCATAATGCCCGGTGATGACTGCTTCCGAAACTGAGTATCAGTATTAGTACTACCGGCAAGGCAAAGGCGAAAAGATGCTTTGGCGAATATTGCCGGGCGAGCAGGAGAAAAGGAAGAAAAAAAATAATGGTATTCGGCCTGATGAGGAACACCGTGATAGCTGTTAGTCCGGCGAGAAAAAAATAAAAAACAGAGGGGGGCCGATTGAGAAAATACAGAAAAACCAGAAGCAAAAAGGGGATAAGCAGGTAGTATTGTCCGGCGGCGATATGAAGTTTCCATGCCAGCGTAAAAGGAAAGCCAAAACCAACAAGTAGTACGGCTAATTTCTGATTGTTCTTTCCTGCAAAGCTCCACGCAATTCCAATGCAAAGAAAGTACATCAGGTATTCAGCAATAAACCAGATCAGTGAAGCCTTACGGTGGGTGAGATCAGCTACCGGATATAATAATTGATGGAAGAATGGAGTAGCTGTAATATTAGAATATTTTTCACTTGGTTGAAGATCGTAATAGCGCTCTTTATCACCTGGTTTCCACACATAGAAATAAGGCATGCCTCCATCTTTCTGAATGCGCGAACCTACCTGCCTGTTTCTGAAATCGAATGTATATACAGATTCTGTTTCTGCATCTCTGTACAAAAAGTACAGTATAGCGGTTGCAGAAACAGTAAATAATAGAAGCCTTAAAATTTTTTCCGGCATTCTCATGCAAGTTAGTCCAAACGTTCAACGTTTAACGTTTAACGTTGAACGTTTGAGGTTACCATATAAACGCAGTAACCGCCAGGCCAAAAGTCATGTGATCAAATTTAATTTTGTCAGAACTCACCCTTGTGTAAATAAATGTTCCGTCAGTATCAATATCGGATAATGCATCAATGTCGAAATGATGATCCGAATCAAAATAGCTGGTATAAGCTTTCAGGGCAATATTTCTTGAGATCCTTTTTGCAATGCAGGCGCCGGCAGACCAGCTGAAAGCAGTTTCGGGTTTATAGATAATCAGCGGTAGTTCATTGGTATCAAAAATTTCCTGGTATTCGTCCTTAAGTGTTACCATCACGTTACCCCTTGCACCTGATGAAGGTCCGAATCCGAGATGTGCGGTAATAAACCAGTTATGCATCATTGGGATGCTGAAATAAGGGCCGATATGAAGATAGCGTACACCCATCGGCTGCGTATAGACACTTGAAGCTATGGAGTCAATTTCAGGAATGGATACTTTAAAGTCATCACTGTTAATCGGGAAACTACTAAAAGCAAATTCACCTCCGATACCAAAATTCTTATGAAAAAACCAGGCGCCTGACAAACCAAGGTTGAACCCGTTTCTTGCTTTCAGAGCAGTTTTTGTGGCAAGGTCTCTGGTGATCGCAGAGGCAAAACCAAGTCTCGCCTCTATAAAGCTGGGCCTTTTACCAACGGGAAGCGGCTCTGATCTCAGGGGCTTATTTATGCCTTTATCTTTCATGATCCTGTCTGTAATCAGGTATCCAAGCTGCGCTGAAAGAATTCCTATGCCGGCTCCCGCAAGCACATCCGAAACCCAATGCCTGTTATTCAGTTCTCTGCCGATCGCTGTGCCTGTAGACAATGTATACCCTAAAACAGAATATAAAGGATGCCTGTACTGACCATATTCTTTGTGCAGGATTGTAGCGTTCATAAATGAATTGGCAGAATGTCCCGAGGGAAAAGAATTGTTTGAACTACCATCGGGGCGCTCGACTTTTGCAGTGTACTTGATGCTATTCACCAGGGTGGCCATAATCGCTGCGGAAAAAACATAAGACACCAGTGCGCGCCCGGGTTTGTGTTTGCCTTTCACACCTGTTGCCTCCAATCCTACAACAACAGCAAGCGGAACATACTGGGCATAGTCATCATAATGAACCCGGAAAGTTGGGATATACCTGTTCCTGAACTCACGGATTTCCTCGCGTACACCCCATGTTAAGGCAGAAGCTGCAAACAGCGCCGTAGGTGCGATCCATATTTCATTGATCTCCTTGTTGGTGTAACGCTTATGTTTCGGATGAACCGTAGT
>JAATGW010000427.1 GCA_015654495.1 Chitinophagales bacterium | reverse complement strand
GCATCAGATCTGCGTCGCCAGCTCACTGCAGAATCGCGGAATAACCTTCCACCAGGCGACCGTTACATCGATGTCGCGGATCAGCTGGAGGTAATGCGTAAAATGTACCAGGATATAAAAAATACGCCTGGGGCCAGCAAGGTGGTGCCGGATCCATGGGATCCCTCAAAAGCAATTGACAAAAATAAAAATCTTGCTGCGGCGGAATATTATGAACAGGGATTGAATTTCATGAATTATAATAACCGGGTATATGCTGCAAAGGCATATGATATGTTCGCCCGGGCCAATGAGGCAGTTCCGGGATTCAGAGATGTAAGGGACCAAATGGTAATTGCAGAGAAATTGGCAACTATCAAAGTAGTTGTAAAACCGGTTAACTATCACAATTACGGATTTAACTACTGGGGTTTTCAGAATGATTTTCTGCAAACACAAATGGTACGCGACCTGAATGCATCGAGTTTCAGAAATGTGCGGTTTTTTACTGAATGGGAAGCCAGAGGTTCTCAGATACAGATCGATAAAGTAGTCGATCTGAATTATGTTACGCTGAGTATAGGGCAGGTATTTAACAGAAATAATACCTACCAGAGATCAGCGAGGGTACAGACCGGCACCACTAAAACCAATCCGCCCGAACCCGTTTATACTACTGTGTACGCAACCGTTTATGTGACAACGCGTGTAATGGAAAGCCAGGCTTCACTTGAATGCAGAATATCTGACTGGCCAACCGGGCATAATATATTATTCGATCGTTTTCCCGGAATTTATAACTGGACAAATCAAACGGCAACTTACAAGGGTGACCAACGGGCACTAACACCCGAAGACTGGTCTATGATAAGTGGATCAAACAGGCCACCTCCCGGGAGGACTGAAATTGCAGACAGACTTATCCGCGACTCATATAATTTATTACTCAGCAGAATAAAATCAGGAGTACAATTCAACTGAAATGAATAAAAAAATTGAAACTATTATTTTCGATCTCGGAGCTGTACTTATTGATTGGCATCCTGACCATCTTTATAAAAAAATAATTCCTTCAGAAGAAGACCGGGCCTGGTTTTATAAAAATATTTGTACGCCTGACTGGAATGAAGAACAGGATGCAGGCCGGTCTTTAACTGTTGCAACAGATTTACTTGTAAAAGAATTTCCCGATCACGAGAACTATATCCGGGCTTATTATTCCCGGTGGACTGAAATGCTGAATGGGCCGATCCAGGGTACAGTGGATTTATTTGCCGAAATGAAAGCGAAGGACAAATACAGGTTTTTTGCGCTTACTAACTGGAGTGCAGAAACATTTCCGATTGCATTGGATAGATTTGAGTTTCTGCAATGGTTTGATGGAATACTTGTATCCGGAGAAGAAAAAATGCGGAAACCATTGCATGGCTTTTATGAAAAACTGCTGCAAAAATTTGAGATAGATCCTTATACTGCTTTGTTTATTGATGATAATGCAAGAAACCTTGTTCCGGCAAAGGAATTTGGAATGGAAGTTATTCACTTTACAGATCCTGAAAACCTGAGAAATGAATTAGTAAAACTTGGAGTAATATAATAGAGGAAAACATATTATTTTAATACCTGATAAGCTATAAGGCTGAATACATAAGCAAGTACAGTCATAAAAAGAAATTGAATAAGAGGCCATTTCCAGGAACCGGTCTCCCGCTTTACAATCGCAAGTGTGCTCATACATTGCATTGCAAGAACGTAGAAAATCATCAGTGAAACGCCTGTTGCAAGTGTATAGACTTTTGATCCGTCGGGTTTAACTGCCGCAGCCATTTTCTTTCTTAAAGTAGGGCTTTCTTCATCGGCATCGCCACCAACACTATAAAGTGTAGCCATGGTACCGACAAAAACTTCGCGGGCTGCAAACGAGGTGATTAATGCGATACCGATTTTCCAGTCGTAGCCCAGTGGTTTTATAACGGGCTCGATAGCGCGGCCAAGGATGCCCGCATATGAATTTTCAAGCAATTGTGCATTTTTCCAAACTTCCAGCTGGTCAGCATCTCCCGGATTTTCTGTAAGTTTCTGAGCATACTCTTTCTGGATATTTTCCCTTTTATTTCCTGGCCCGTAAGAACTCAAGAGCCACAAAATAAGAGAGATCACCATAATAACTTTACCGGCTTCAAAAACAAAAACCCTGGCTTTTTCTATCATTGTTATTCCAATATTTTTCCAGCGGGGTGGCCGGTAAAGAGGTAATTCCAGAATGAAAAAACTTTTCTCTTTTATTCTGATGATCCATTTTAAAATGGAGGCAACTGCAAGCGCAACCAGGATTCCCAGGATATATAAGCCCATCATGACAAGGCCCTGTAAACTCAGGAACCCGAGCAGCGGCTTTTTTGGTATAACAAGAGCGATGAGTATAGTATAAACAGGGAGCCGCGCACTGCAGCTCATAAAAGGTGTAACGAGGATTGTAAGTAGTCTCTCTTTTTTATTTTCAATGTTGCGGGCACTCATTATTGCCGGCACAGCGCAGGCGAATGCGCTGATCATCGGCATCACACTTTTTCCGTTAAGGCCGGCTTTTCGCATAATCTTGTCCGATAGGAAACTGATCCTCGCCATATAACCGGTATCTTCCAGCAAAGTGATCAACCCAAACAGGATCATTATTTGCGGAATAAAAACCACAATTCCTCCGAGGCCCGCCACCACGCCGTTGATCAGCAGATCGGCAAACCAGTTACCGGGAAGAATATTCTTAAGCCAGCCCGAAAGTTCTCCGAAAAGCCATTCAATTGCATTCATGGGATATTCTGCAATTAGAAAAACGCTTTGGAACAAAAGAAAAAGAACCAGCAACATGATGGCATATCCCCATGTACGGTGTATCAGAATATCATCAATCTTTTCAGTAGTTCTTTTTCTCTCTTCGGCCGTTACCTCTTTTACAGAATCATGCATTATTTCACTGATTCGGGAATAACGTGTCTGGATTTCTTCAGCCTGTACCCGGGTATGATTGAAGGAATGATCCTTTTCAATTTTTTCAATCTGATCCTGTAACCCGGCGTTAAAACCGAAGTTTTCGTGGTTGATCAGGTAGTGTACAGCAGTATAGTCTGAAAGTGCAGGAAAAATTTTCTTGATATCCTTTACTGCTGCATTTGCTGATTGAGGAAGAGGAATAAATTCCGCCGTACGACGATGTGGTAATTTGCTGAGTTCAGCTTCAATACTGCTTTTTAGTTTATCAATCCCTTTATTAGCCCTTGGGTTGATGATCACCACAGGAACACCCAAAGAAACAGAAAGTGCCTGGGCATCAACTTTAACACCTCTCTTACGGGCCAGGTCCATCATTGTAAGGGCAAGAATAACCGGCTTTCCCAGATCCATCACCTGCGAAACATACAAAAGATTTCTCCGTAGGTTACTGGCATCGGCAACAACAACCAGCAGATCTATATTCAGGGAATCTGGCTTAAGTAAAGTTTGGTAAGCAACCCATTCATCTGTACGCCTTGGGTACAAACTGTAAGAACCAGGAAGATCAAGAACTGACACTTTTTGTTTGCCCGAAAGAACAGTCACCCCGGTTTTCTTTTCAATAGTTACTCCCGGAAAATTGCCCACCTTTTGATTAAGGCCTGTAAGGGCATTAAAGAGCGAGCTTTTTCCGCTATTGGGATTTCCCAGAAGGGCGATATGGAGTAATGGAGGCAATTGATAAAAAAGATTGCAAAAATAGGCTGTATCTGCCGGTATCATTTACGATTACCGTAAAAAATACATTTTCACCTGTTTAGCAGTGGCGGTGAAATTTTAATTTTTTATCAAAGGGGCATTCCATATCTACCGATTAACTTTGCCCAGATCGAATCCAGTTCATTTATGAGAATTTTATTATTGTTCTTTGTTTTCTTAAGCCCGGCAACGTACGCGCAAAAGTTAAGTAAATCTGATCGGGCAATTGTGGCTGACCTCAAAACACATGTCGGATATCTTGCAGATGACAAGCTCGAAGGCAGGAGGGCCGGTTCTCCAGGTGAAAAACAAGCTATTGGATATATTTCCGCCCAGTTTCAGAGTATTGGCCTTTCGCCTAAGGGAACTGCGGGTTTCGGGCAGCCCTTTGAAATAAACGAGGGAAAGCAGATTCAAAGCGGATCTGTTTTTATAGTGAATGGCCACGAACTGAAAGCAGGGACGGATTATTTTCCATTGTCTTATAGTCCGAATTCTTCAGTGATAGAGGCGGTTGTTTCTCCGTCACTTGCCGAAGGCGGGCAGCCCTGGTTTAAGGACCTTGGTGATATCCTGATAAATAATAAAGACAACCCTCATTTTGATGTTTCTGCACAAATGAGGACAGAGATAAAGAACGCAACTGACAAAGGAGCAAAAGCAATTGTTTTTTTTAATACTTCAAATTTACCTGATGGGATCAGGTTTGATGCCAGGGACGGTTCCGAAAAAGCGTCGATACCTGTTTTTTATCTCTCATCAGCTGCAAGAACAAAATTTCTACCAGATCCTGCTACAGCCTATGATGTAAAATTGAAATCAGATATCGGAGTAAAGCAGCGCACGGCTTCAAATGTTGTGGGATACATTGATAACGGTGCGGCAACAACGATAATTTTCGGAGCACATTTTGATCACCTTGGGTATGGAGAAGATGGCAATTCCATGATCAGAGACGGCAGCAGGAATATCCACAATGGGGCCGACGACAACGCCAGCGGAACTGCAGCTCTTATAGAGCTTGCGAAACTGATGAAGAAATCAAAATCAAAACAAAACAATTATCTCTTTATCGCTTTTTCAGGAGAAGAGCTCGGTTTATTTGGATCAAAGTATTTTGTTGATCATCCTACGATTGAACTTAAAGCCGTCAATTTTATGGTAAACATGGATATGGTTGGCCGCCTGAGCGATAGCAGCAAAACGGTTACCGTCGGCGGTTTCGGCACTTCGCCTTCCTGGGCTTCCATAGTAACAACAAATAAGAAAACCGGTTTTCATGTGAAATATGATTCAAGTGGTACCGGACCGAGCGACCACACATCTTTTTACAGAAAGGATATTCCTGTTTTATTTTTCTTTACAGGACTGCATTCTGATTATCATAAACCCAGCGATGACGCTGATAAGATTAACTATACCGGTGAATTGCTGATAATAAAATATATCAGCACTGTGGTTGATAACAGTAAGTCTGCCGGGAAGCTGGCGTTTACAAAAACACGTGAGCAGCAAACCGGAACATCAGCGCGCTTTACGGTATCGATGGGCATTATGCCTGATTATACATTTAGTGGCGCGGGTGTTCGTGTGGATGGCGTATCTGAAGGAAGGGCTGCGCAAAAAGCAGGTTTGAAGGCTGGTGATATTGTTACCCAGCTTGGCGAACACAAAGTCACTTCCTTAGAGTCTTATATGCAAACACTGAGCAAATTCAAAAAGGGTGACAGCACAAAAGTTACTGTTAAAAGAGGCCAGGAGGAATTAAGCTTCGACATCGTTTTCTGATATGAAATTGAGGATGGACAATAACCAGATGTTTGACGAGTTCTTCGAAGGAACACGGTTGCTGGGTATTGTTGCTCCGGTAAAGGGATATCAATTTTGCTGGCAACTCAATCAAACCCTGGAGGTTGATTTCAGAATCAATCATGAACTGGAAATACAGCTGGATAAGAAAAACAGGAAGTATTTTTTTTCAGTTTACGATTATAACGTCCCTAATAGTGCATTGACTCATTTTTTATACCACAATCAATTTGACGGGGAATATCTTTTGCCTGAATTCAAACACCTGGATTATCTGTGGCTGTTGAAGGGAGACTCATTGAAAGAAGAAGAAATGAGCAATCTGCAACAATCAATCAGGGTAATCCCCTCTGTACAGCTGGTTACAGAACTTACAAACGATAAGATCAGGAATAAAAGTCACCTGGTTTTTTAACTTTAAATGTTATTTTATGTGGACAGAAACGGATAATAAGCTCTACAGAAAATTTGAATTCAAGAATTTTTCTGAAGCATTTGGCTTTATGTGCCGGGTAGCACTTGCAGCTGAAAAAATGGATCATCATCCCCTTTGGACCAATGTATATAATACAGTAGAGTGCTGGTTAAGTACACACGATGCGGGAGATATTGTTACTGATAAGGATAAGAAGCTGGCAAAAAAAATCGACGAGATTTTTGGCTGATTTTTTTGTTTGAATAAAAAAAAGAAACGACCCGACTTATAAGTCGGGTCGTTTCTTTTTACTGAATATTTCAGAACAGGCTTACCTGTTCATATTAGTTAGGAACTCATAGTTGTCTTTTGTTCCACGCATTTGTTTTAAGATGAGATTTAAAGCTTCTTCGCTGTTCATATCAGCCAGGTGATTACGCAATACCCAAAGGCGTTGCAGTACTTCTTTTTCCAGAAGGAGATCTTCGCGGCGTGTAGACGATCCCGTGAGGTCGATTGCAGGGAAGATTCTTCTGTTTGCGAGGCGGCGATCCAGAACAAGTTCCATGTTGCCGGTTCCTTTGAATTCTTCAAAGATCACCTCATCCATTTTAGATCCGGTTTCAATTAATGCAGTGGCAAGTATGGTAAGTGATCCGCCGTTTTCAATTTTACGGGCCGCACCAAAAAATTGTTTTGGTTTAAGCAGTGCATTTGCCTCAACACCACCTGAAAGCACTTTTCCTGATGAAGGCGCTACCGTATTATGGGCTCTTGCAAGACGGGTAATGGAATCAAGTAGGATGATTACATCGTGACCGCATTCCACAAGACGTTTTGCTTTTTGAAGTGCGATAGAAGAAACCTTCACATGTTTTTCTGCCGGCTCATCGAAGGTGGAAGCGATTACTTCCGCACGAACGCTCCTTTCCATATCTGTAACCTCTTCTGGTCGCTCATCAATCAGCACAACCATCAGATAACAGTCAGGATGGTTTTCGGCTATCGCATTAGCAACTTCTTTCAGCAACATTGTTTTGCCTACTTTAGGTTGCGCAACAATTAGTCCGCGCTGGCCCTTTCCTATAGGCGTAAACAAATCGATCAGCCTTGTTGAATAATTATCTGAACGGGTAAAAAGGTTAAGTTTCTCAAAAGGAAACAAAGGTGTGAGGTAATCAAAGGGAACACGATCGCGAACTTCTTCAGGTGAGCGGTTATTGATCGTTTCGACCTTAAGGAGGGCAAAATATTTTTCACCTTCTTTCGGAGGGCGAACAGCGCCATATACCGTGTCGCCTGTTTTCAGTCCGAATAACTTTATCTGCGATGGCGATACATATACATCATCCGGAGATGAAAGATAATTGTAATCGCTGCTGCGGAGGAATCCATATCCATCAGGCATCATTTCAAGAACGCCTTCCGACAGGATTACGCCATCAAACTCTATATTAAAATATTGTTGTTCTTTTCTTGTTTGAAATTGCCTGGGGCTGTTTTCGGTTTCCAATTCCATGGGAGCCGATGTCGATGTCGCAGGCTCTGAAGGAGTCATTACTTCTTCATTAAAGTTCTCTTCAGGCTCTTCCGCTACAAAATTTTCTTCGGGAATTGGCGGCGCCGGAGTAAATCCTTCTGTGGCCCTGGGTTTACGGGTGAGTTTCTTTTCGGGTCTTTTTTCCGGCTCCGGTTCTGGTTCCGGAACATCGGGTTTCTTTTTAACAGGCTTCTTTTCTCTCACCGGGTCGTTTTCAACAATAGCTTCCTCTGTTGAATTGGAAGTAGTTGTTTTGACAATGCGCCTGCGGGGAGTTTTCTCATCTTTTTTACCCGTAGCTCCCTCGCTGTTCATCAGCGCCTGCTTATCAAGAATTTTGTAAATCAGTTCCTGCTTGTCGGATTTTTTTGCATGGGGAATTTTTAGTTGTTCAGCAATATCCAGCAGTTCGGGAACGAGCATGTCGTTCAATTGTAGGATGTCGTACATAAAATCACTTAAGAGTTAAGGCAGCAATAGTGGAAATCGCCTTGAAAATGAAATTTGAATTTGATTAAAAGATTGGGTGGAATCGGGTGTTACTGATGAGCCTGGGGAAAATAGAGTTTAGATCTATCAGTTGAATTCCTGCACAATATTACAGATAGTTTTTACAAAATGCAAAAATATTTGGCTCAAACCCGCTGTATGCCTGTATTTTGCGAGGTTTAGCCTGTTATCGCGCTTAATTTACGAGGGTAGTAGACAATGTTCCCAGCTGATAATCGTCGATATTTTTTAAAGTAACCTTTGTAATCTCTGTTAATGCTTCATCTGTAAAAAAAGCCTGGTGAGCTGTTATCAGCACATTTGGAAATGACATCAGCCGCATGATTGTGTCATCTTTAATAATATCAGCAGACAGATCTCGAAAGAAAAGTTTGTCTTCCTGTTCATAAACATCGAGGCCCAGATAACCGATTTTTCCTTTTTTAAGCCCTTCAATTACTGCAGGCGCGTCTATCAATGCTCCCCGGCCAGTGTTAATAAGCATTACACCGGATTTCATTTTGTCAATAGTTCCGGCATTGATCAAATGCCTGGTTTGTTCGGTTAGAGGACAGTGTAAGGTAATAATATCGGATTGGGCGAAAAGTTCATCGAGAGAAACAGAACTTACTCCCCTTGCTTCAAGGTCAGGGTGTTTTATAATATCATATCCGAGTACTTTGCAGCCAAAGCCCAGCATAATTTCAGCATAAACCTTTCCTATTTTCCCCAGGCCAATCACTCCTGCTGTTTTTCTGTACAGGTCAAATCCGGATAGGTTTAAAAGTGAGAAATTCCCTTCACGTACTCTGTTATAAGCTTTATGTGTTTTTCTGTTTAATGTTAAGATCAGGGCAACAGTATGTTCGGCTACAGCATGGGGTGAGTACTCTGGTACCCTGGCAATCTGTATTCCTTTTTCTTTCGCAGCCTGTACGTCAACATTATTAAACCCTGCACAGCGTAATAAAATAAGCCGCACTCCTTTTTCAGATAGCGCATTTATAACGACAGCATTTACCTGGTCATTTACGAAAACGCATACGGCTTCCGCACCGTCGGCGAGGTTGGTGGTTTGTTCCTGCAGGGGGGCATCAAAATAGGCGATTTCATTTGTGGAATTATACCGGTCGAAATATTGCCGGTCATAAGCCTGAGTTGAGAAAAAAGCCAGTTTCATAATTTCAATATACTGCTTCCTTCCTGTAAAACATGGATTTCTTCTGTATGGAGTATATTTGCGCTCTTTTAAAAATGAGCACATGTTTAATCAGAGAGTGAAAATAAAGGAATTACTTTCATGGAAACCTGAGCAGCAGGAAGTAACCGTTATGGGCTGGGTGCGGTCTTTCCGAAATAACCAGTTTATTGCGCTGAATGATGGTTCCACAAACCAAAACCTTCAGGTGTTTGCTGAATTAGGGAGATTTGATGAGCAATTGCTGAAAAGATTTACAACCAGTGCTTCCCTGAAAGTTTCGGGTGCGCTGATCCCATCATTGGGAAAGGGTCAGACAATGGAGCTTAAAGCAACTTCAATTGAGGTGCTCGGAGATTCAGATGGAGAAGCCTATCCCTTACAACCGAAGAAACACAGTCTTGAATTTCTCAGAGAAATTGCCCACCTCCGGTTCCGGACAAATACCTTTAGTTCAGTTTTCAGGGTCAGGCACTCGCTGGCATTTGCGACACACCAGTTTTTTAATAGTAAGGGGTTTGTATACCTGCATACGCCGATTATTACTGCAAGTGACGCTGAGGGCGCCGGGGAAATGTTTAAGGTAACCACCCTGCCTTTTGATAATACGCCGAGAAAAGATGATGGTTCTGTTGATTTTGCTGAGGACTTTTTTGGGAAAGCTACAAATCTTACTGTCAGCGGTCAACTTGAAGGCGAACTTGGTGCCACAGCACTAGGTGAGATTTATACATTCGGGCCCACATTCCGGGCAGAGAACAGTAATACTTCACGGCATCTTGCTGAGTTCTGGATGATTGAACCCGAAATGGCGTTTTATGACCTGGAAGACAATATGAACCTGGCGGAAGAATTTATCCATTACCTGATTCGCTATGTAATGGAGAACAATGCACAGGATATCGAATTTCTGAGTCAGAGACTGACAGAAGAAGAAAAACAATGGCCACAGGACAAAAGGAGTGAAATGACATTGCTTGAGAAACTGCACTTTGTTTCAGGCAACACTTTTGAGCGGATTACATATACCGAAGCAATTGAAATTCTTGTGAACTCCCCTGCATACAAAAAGAAGAAATTTCAGTACGAAGTAAAATGGGGAACTGATTTACAGAGCGAGCATGAAAGATACCTTGTGGAGAAACATTTCAAAAAGCCGGTTATTGTTTCCAATTATCCAAAAGACATTAAAGCATTTTATATGCGTCAGAACGACGACGGCAAAACTGTAGCAGCGATGGATATTCTTGCTCCGGGTATCGGGGAAATTGTTGGCGGATCACAGAGGGAAGAGCGGCTGGATAAATTAACGGAGAGGATGAACCAGATGCATATACCTGTTGAAGAACTCTGGTGGTATCTCGATACAAGAAAATTCGGAACGGTTCCTCACGCAGGTTTTGGATTGGGTTTTGAAAGGATGGTTCAGTTTGTAACCGGCATGACGAATATCAGGGACGTAATTGCTTTTCCGCGGGCTCCTAAACAGGCTGAATTCTGATGTGGAATAATTTTCCTCAGATATGGATAGAACAAATCGGGATATGAGAATGGAAAACAAGATCTGCGGTATGACTTTTCAGGAAAAGATTTTCCAGCAATGAATGTTTCTGTGGTAAGCTGATGATGAGATCAAGGTTATTAGCTTCAGCATATTCATGAATTCCCTTTTCTATATCTGCATTTTCGATATAATGATAAACCGGATTGAGATCATCCAGTATGGAATGTAGTTTGAAACTTTCTATAGGTGTATCCGGAGTGAAATGGGCATTGTCTTTATCAACATTAAGGATATACAGTTGTGCGTTGAAAACCTTGCAAAGGTCAGAGATATAGTTAACAGGGATAATATCTTTCACTGCTTTAAAATCGATGGCTAATCCGATTTTTTCTATTTTTTTATAGCGGGCGCCTGGCGGAACAATGAATAGGGGGCATTTTAAAGTCTTAATTGCATTCATGGTATTGCTCCCAAGAAATACTCTTTCCAATCCCCCCGACCCGCGAGTTCCCATAACAACTGCATAGGGCTTCATATCTGTAACAACTGTTTCCAGTTCTTCTGTAACCATACCCTGACTGCAGACTGCAGTAATTTCCTGTGTTCCGGGAATAACATGTTGGATCCCCGCAGTTAATTCTTTTAATCGCTCCTCACTCATTTTTTTCAGTTCGTCGTAAGGCATGGTGATCATGGGGATTTCACTCATCGCGATAGGGAGTTGAAATGCATGAAAGAGAATCAGGCCTGCACCTAACTGGTTCGCCAGATCTGCAGCATAAT
>JAATGW010000475.1 GCA_015654495.1 Chitinophagales bacterium | reverse complement strand
TCGCTGGCGCCTGAAGGTGATTTTCTGAAATCCAATCCGCATCCGCGGGCCTACGGAAACTTTGCACGTTTGCTGGGGAAATATGTCCGTGAGGAAAAGGTTATCCCGCTGGAAAAAGCCATCCACGGTCTTACTGAATTGCCTGCCACCAATCTCAAATTAGCACATCGCGGTGCTTTAAAGCCAGGCTATTTTGCTGACATCGTAATTTTTGATCCCGAAACCATAACCGATCATGCCACATTTCTCAAGCCACATCAATACAGCACAGGTGTGAGTGATGTATTTGTGAATGGGGTACAAGTGCTTAAAGATGGTGAACATACCGGTGCAACACCCGGCAGGGTAGTGAATGGTCCCGGAAAAAAATAATTTACAAATTGCGATTTATGGAACTCGTTAAAAATGCGGTGCTCGAATCGTTGCCCAGGAAAAAATACGCTGTTATCAAATATGCGTTGGATCATCCTGATGAAACTGTGCTGATGAACACAGCTGAGTTCGCCAATAAACTCGACGTTGACCCGGTAACAGTTATAAAAGCCTGTCAGGAAATTGGACTTAAAGGATTTCATGAACTGAAAAAGAAACTGAAGCCGAACGTACAGCAGATGAAAAGCGGCGGCGCCATCGACAGGTTTCTGAATGAGTTTGAAGTAAACACGAGTAAGGAACAGGCGATCCGGAACTCATTGTCGCGCGACGCTGAAATGTTGTCCAAAACGATCGAAAAAATATCCTACGACAAAATCATAGCAGCAAGTGAAGCGATCATCGCTTCAAGGAACACCTATATCATTGGCCTCGGTTATATCGGCAATGTCGCGAACTACCTGCAAAGTCTGCTGCGCTCGCATATTCCACATGTGCAGGCTGTTACCGAATACAACGGGATGTTATTTGATTATATGGGTTTGTTCTCTAAAGAAGATCTGGTGATGGCGATTGGATTTGATAAATGCCAGAACCAGACGATAAAAGCCCTGAAACGCGCGAAAGAAAGAGGGGCTACTACAATTGCGTTGACCGATAGTGAATATTCGCCTTTGTGCAGATACAGTAAATATAAATTGATGGTGTATACCGCACCTGATTATTTTTTAAGTCCGCTGATCGGTGCATTCAGCATTTGTAATGCAATGCTCCATTGCGTGGTGGAACTGACGCGTCCGCAATCGACAAAGAGAGTTTTGAATTACAATAAATTATTAAGAGAAGAGAAAGTGTATTACCAGGGATAAAAATATCAGACATGAGTTTACTGGGGAAAATTCTATTCGTCACATTGTCTGCGTTCGGAGACAGTATTCCGGAGATCGACAATGCAGTTATCGCATTTATGGTGGCCAACCAGGTTCCAGGTGCATCTCTCGCCATCTCTAAAAATGAGCGGATCGTGTATGCAAAGGGCTATGGTTTTTCCGACAGGGAAAAAGGAAGCCACGTTGAAACACAAAGCCTTTTTCGGATTGCGAGCATATCCAAACCAGTAACTTCTGTGGCGATAATGAAGCTGGTGGAGGAAAAAAAATTATCTCTGGATGATCGTGTATTTGGTCCGCAGGGTATTCTGAAAAACAGGTATGGTCATCCACCATATTCAAAGGACATTACTGATATCACTGTTCGTCATCTGTTGCAGCATCTTTCGGGTGGATGGGGTAATCAGCGCAATGATCCGATGTTTACCGATCCAAACCGCGATGTAAAAACCGTTATCAGTATTACGCTTGATTCACTTGCATTACAACGTGTTCCCGGAACCGGATATCAATATTCAAATTTTGGCTATTGTGTGCTTGGGCGTGTAATAGAGCAGGTAACAGGTCAACCTTATGAGACCTGGGTGAAGACCAATATTCTTCTGCCTGCAGGTGCAGCCGGCATGCAGGTGGGCGGCAATACACTTATAGAAAGAAAGACCAATGAGGTAATATATTATGGCCAGAATGGAGAAGATCCATACCGTTACAATATAGTCAGGATGGATGCGCATGGTGGATGGATTGCATCGGCCAGCGATCTGGCTAATTTTGTAAGTCATGTTGATGGCAAGAACGGCGTAAAGGATATAATCAGTCCGGCATCGGTAACTGCTATGCTGACCGCACCATCGGTGTCACCTAAATATGCCTGCGGCTGGGGTGTCGATAGTCTCGGAAACTGGGGACATAACGGCTCCTTACCGGGCACCAGAACAGAATTAAAACATACAGCTAACGGCTATACCTATGCGCTGTTGCTGAACACCAGGAGCTTTAGTCCGCAATTCGATAAGGATCTGCGTGCTTTAATGAACCTGCTGCAATCCTTACCCGTGGTCACAACGGGGAAACCGGAGAAAGTTGTTTCCGGCTACAAGCCAGCGATTTTCATGGACAGTAACCGCATTATCAGGATGCAGGCTGCATTTCCGGTAATTGAGAAAATGTATAAAGCACATATGGAGCAGCAAAAAATTCCCGGTTTTGCATTTGGAATTGTTGCTGAGGGGAAACTGGTTTATTCCGGTGCTTTTGGTTACAGTGATGTTGAAAATAAAGTGCCGGTAACCACAAAATCGGTGTTCAGAATTGCATCCATGTCGAAAAGTTTTGCCGGGCTTGCGATTATCAAACTTCGCGATGAAGGCCGTCTGCGCCTGGACGACCCGGTTTCAAAGTATATCCCTGAAATAAACAATATAGCCGCGCTTACGGATGATTCACAGCCAATCACCATACGCAATCTGATTTCACATACGGCGGGCTTTCCTGAGGACAATCCATGGGGAGATCGCCAGTTGCAGGATACGGATCAGGAATTGCTGGATTTTATTAAAGGTGGATTGTCTCTTTCATCAACACCAGGGCTGGCCTATGAATACAGTAACCTGGGCTTTGCAATGCTTGGCATCATCATAACCCGTGCCTCGGGAATGCATTATGAGCAATACATCAATACACGGATATTTCAGCCGCTGGGCATGGCAAATACCTATTGGGAATATGCGGAAGTACCAAAAGATTTGCTGGTGAATGGTTATCGCATTGTAAATGATAAATGGACCAAAGAAGAAATGCTGCACCGGGGTGCCTATGGAATTATGGGAGGTATGCTCACTTCAATTGAGGATTTCGCAAAGTATATGAACCTCCATATTTCCGCATGGCCACCCAGGTCGGGAGAGAATAACGGTATTGTGAGCAGGAGCAGCATCCGAGAAATGCAGCTGCCCGGTCCCGTTAGTAACCTGAGTGCATTTGCGAGAAAAGTAAATGGTGAAATATGCGCCAGGATCAGTTCTTACAATTTCGGGCTCGCCTGGTCGAAGGATTGCATGGGTCGTGAACAGATCGGCCACAGCGGCGGATTACCAGGCTTTGGTACCCACTGGACTTTTTTACCGCAATATGGATTTGGAATTGTTTCCTTCAGCAGCCTTACTTATGCTGCAACCGTTGCGTTGAATCAGCAGCTGGTTGATACACTGATTGCCATTGCGGATTTACAACCGCGCCGGTTGCCGCCCTCTGATATTCTGGAAAAAAGAAAAAAAGAATTGGTAGCACTTTTACCCGACTGGAAAAATGCGGAACAATCCGGCATATTCAGCGAGAATTTTTTTGCAGATTATTTTGTTGATTCGCTGCGGAAATATGCGCGTATTTTATTTGCAAAAGCCGGACCGATCATTAAGGTCAGTGATATGATGCCGGACAATCAGCTGCGCGGAAATTTTATAATTGAAGGTATTAATTCGAAAATTCTTGTCCGCTTTACGCTATCTCCTGAAAACCCTGCGCTCGTTCAATGGTTCAGCATGCGAGAACTTCCTCCTTCAGCAAACAGTCATTTCAATAAATACCGGTTGAAAACCATAAATACTATTGAAGAGCACATTGCATTGGTGGAGAGAGATCCGAAGCAGGAACTGGTGGCGTTGGATAAATTCATTCCCGGCATACAACTCGATGTCCGGTATGCCACAGACAGCAACCTTATGAAGCGCCCGGTCTATAGTTCCAAAGCCGCATACATGCGAAAGCCCGCTGCTGAATCTCTGAAAAAGATCCAGGCGGAATTAAAGAAGAAAGGGCTGGGTCTGAAAATATATGATGCTTACCGCCCTTATGATGTCACTGTAAGTTTTTATGAAACATTCAGGGATACCGTTTTTGTGGCATCTCCATATTCAGGATCCCGTCATAACCGGGGTTGCGCTGTTGACCTGACGATAATCGATCTGAAAACGGGTAAGGAGCTTGATATGCCGACGCCCTGGGATTCCTTCAGCAGCGAATCACATAGTGATTACCCACTCACATCTAAAAGCAAGTTGAAAAACCGGGAGTTGCTGAAAAAAGTGATGACGGAGAACGGGTTTCTTATTTATCCTGATGAATGGTGGCATTATGATTTCGGTGGATGGAAAGAATATCCTGTAATGGATATTCCTTTTGAAAAGTTGAAGGCTCTTGAATAAGTAAATGAAAGAAGCGCTTACAGCAGAGCTGCTTCCGTAAATTTCGCTTATTCTTATCCGATAGTGAAAACACTTTGCAACTTCAGTTATCCGAGGGGAAAACCGGGTAGTTCCGGCCTGAAAGAAAACTGCGGACAGGTGTTTCTGACAGGGAAAAGGCCTGGTTTAGTTTGTTGGATGTTTGCTGGCAGGAAGAAGAAATATTGCTGTTGATTCCGGACTGTTTTGTCGCGATCTCATTCCGGATTTCTTTTCAGAGCAGCTGTTGTTTCTTTTTCCTGCCTTTTTTATGCCTGTTTTTTTGAAGACTGGCGGACGAAGTAGAAATAAACCGGAACGCCCAGCGCAATAAGCCCAAGACCTATTGTTGATTGAAGGGGTCGCTGTACAATGGTGATAATGATCAGGGTCAGGCAGAATAATGCAAAGAACGCGGGAAGTACCGGGTAAAGAACTACTTTAAAAGGTCGCGGCGCATCCGGCTCTTTTCTTCTCAGGAGAATAACGCCGAGGGCCGTTGATCCGTAAAAAATAAATGCGGCAAAAATCAGCAGGTCTGTAAGCTGATCAAAACTGCCGGACCACACGAGAACGATTGACCAGATTCCCTGAAACAAAATTGCACGCGAGGGCGTTTTGTATTGCGGATGAATTTCTCCCGCACTTTTTATGAATAGTCCATCTCTTGCCATCGCATAAAAAATTCGTGCTGACATCAGCAATGAACTGTTGGTGCAATTAAACGTCGTGAACAGGATCAATGCAGATAATATGATGGCGCCGGTATTCCCGCTGATCAGTCGCGAAACTTCTACGGCAGCGATTTTGTTTTGCAGGAAGTACATGGCAGCCAGGTCCTGTATCGGCGTTACGTAAAGATAAACTGCGTTCAACGCAAGGTAGAGTGCCATAACAATCAATGTTCCCACCCCCAGGGCGAGCGGGAGATTGCGTTGCGGGTTTTTAATTTCCTCACCGATATATCCAATATTGCTCCAACCTTCATAACCCCAGAATGCGCTCAGCATGGAAGTAAAAATTGCTGAAAGCAACAGCCACCCTTCCGGGCTGCCACTATCCTGAATCAGGTTGGAAGAAGTTCCCAGTGGCGATGATAATCCGGAGACCACGAATCCTGCTATTACAAGGATTATCATTATGATTACGTAACGGCTTAATTTCTCGCTGAATACAACACCTCTGTGATTGACATAACTGAGTAAAATGATCAGGCCCGAAGCCAGTAATTTAATGCTGATAGAAATGGACCCGATGACAGGAAGCGGGAAAAGATTGTTAAAGGATTCCGCAAACACGAAGGAAAGCGCGGCAATGGTTGCCGTTCGCATCACTACCAGGTTAGCCCAACCGAAAAGGAATGAGAAGAAACGGCCATAGATTTTTTTGAAGTAGACAAATTCACCACCTGAACCCGGCATCATTGCGGCAAGTTCCGCGGTGCAGAGGGCGCCAATCAGGCTGATAACACCTGCGATAGCCCAGCACAAAAGAACCAGCCTGGCCGAGTGCAGGTTTTCCGCCATCGGAGCAATTTTTTTAAAAACACCAGAACCGATGATGCCGCTGACAACAAGTAAAATTGCTGAAGGAGCGCTGACCGTTCTTTGCAAAGAGGAAGGGATTGCCATAAATGAAAACTTTATTGCCCTATAAATTCCTGTTCTGTAATTTTCTGAAATGCCTTGAAATTCCGTCATTAACGCAACCGCTGGTGGCGATAATAATTTTTTTGCACGGGAGATTTCGTTCTGGTTGTATCGCTATGTACCGGCATCAGCATTTACCGGCAGGCAGGCAATTATTCAATATTACGGTTTTTATTTTATTACACCTGTTGTTTTCTGCAGGTTTTTCCTGACCGAAAAAATTGTTTCTGACTTTAATAAAAAGGAGCCGCGCATTAAAAGCCCGCATTGATTTTCCTTATCAAACTAATGTAATTTCAACATGGTTTCCTGATCTTAAAAACTGAACGCGATGTCAACAACAAAATGTCCTCCCGATATTGATGCAGGCGATTTTTTGCTTACGGCATTGAAGTCGCATCATGCGCCGGCCCTGTTTGAATTAAGGACAAATTCAGCAGCAATGCAATATATTAACCGTGTAAAGCCCCATTCGATAGACGAAGTACTCTCGATGATTGATTGTATGCAGGATGAGTTTCAGTTGCACAGAACTTCGGTATGGGCTATAGTTCAAAAGGAAGATGGGCGGCTTGCCGGTACGATCGGATATTATCGTATGCTTCCCGAACATTTCCGGGGAGAGATTGGTTATATGTTACATCCGGATTTCTGGGGCAAAGGAATTATGCAGAAATTGATTGATATTGTAATTAAGCATGGATTCGAAAAGATGGAATTGCATAGCATTGAAGCGCGCATCAATCCGGAGAATCTTAATTCAAGAAAAATACTGGAGCGTTCCGGCTTTGTGAGTGAGGGATATCTCAGAGAAAGCTTTTATTTCGATGGTCAGTTTCTTGATTCGGAAGTTTTTGGATTGATCAAAAAGTAAGGAATATGGAAGTAGAGGATGTACAGAAATTCTGCAAATCGTTTCCGGGGATCCGCGAGGATATTAAATGGGGCGATAATTTCTGCCTGATGGCGGGTGAAAAAATATTTTGCATGATCAGTCTGGATGCAGTTCCTGTAACCATTGGGTTTAAAACTGATCCGGCTGAATTTGAAGAGCTCATTACGCAGGATGATTTTATTCCTGCGCCTTATCTGGCAAAGAGCCATTGGGTATTGCATAAAAATATGCGCTTGCTCCCGGCGACAGCATTGAAAAACCATCTCGCAAAATCTTATAGTCTGGTAGTGTCAAAGATGACCGCAAAAGCAAAGAAGGAAGCCGGGATTGGGGAAAAAGTCGGGAGTCAGGAGTCGGGAGTCAAAAGGCAAAAGCCGGAAGTAAGCAGGCAAAAGTCCAGGACCAAAAAATCCGGCAAATCCGTAAAACGAAAATAAGGTCCGCAAAAAAAATTGTAAAGATCCAAACAGCATAAGCTAACGTTGAACATTAAACGTAATACGTTACACGTAAAATGGAACTGAGTGAAGCCATAGATCTCATCGACACACCTGAAATAAAAATGAACCAGCCTGCTAATTGGGCTGATCTGGGAGCCGGCAGCGGCTTGTTCAGTTTTGCAATTGCGGAATTGCAGGTATCGGGGAGTATCGTTTATGCTGTTGAAAAAAATAATGTGTCTTTAATGAAGGTGAAGCCATCAAATCAAGTTGAGGTGAAACCCGTACAGAAAGATTTTGCTATTGAGCATCTCGGTCTGCCGCAATTAGATGGTGTCATCATTGCCAACTCACTTCATTTTATACAGGATAAATTAAGCTGCCTTGAAGGTTTGATGAAACAGGTTAAAGCGGGTGCTCCGTTTTTAATTGTTGAATATGATCTTTATTCGTCCAGTCGCTGGGTACCTTATCCCCTGCCGCAGATCGAACTTGCAGACCTGTTTAATCCCCTGGGTTATCATTCAATAAAAAAAATCGGTGAGAAACCATCTGTATATAATCGCTCCAAGATTTACAGTGCTTTGATACTTCCCTGAAATTTATTCCGCGATTGCTGCAGAGATTAGCATATTCTTGATATTTTCACAAAAACAGAACTAACTGTATTTGTTATGCATGCTGGTAAATCTTACACGCTGGGCGAGTTCCTTGCATGGACCAAGCGGGATATTTTCTGGCTGGCAGTTCTCGCTGTTGTTCCGACGGCATTATATGTATTCGCAGGATGGCATTGGCTTGCTATTCCATGGGTGCCGATAACCATGCTGGGTACTGCCGCTGCTTTCATTGCAG
>JAATGW010000047.1 GCA_015654495.1 Chitinophagales bacterium | reverse complement strand
GCAATTTAATTAATTTGGAAAATACTTGATCTAAAGAGTAGGTTGGTTGGTACCTGATAAGGAAATCCCTGATTATCAATAAGTATTCTTCAAAACGGTTGGAAAGTTATGACCTGCGCCAGGCTGGAATTTAAAAAGCCTTCAAGTCATTTGATTTGAAGGCTTCTTCGTTCCAAGAATATTTACTATTTATCGGTATCCCTTAAAAGATTTAATTATCAAAGTGCTAATCGGTTCGAAATGTCGATTGCTTCAATTCTTACTATTTGCTGTGTTAAATACCGATAGGTTGTGCCAATTTGTTATGCGGAAAGCTTTCTATTTTTTGAATAATGATTCAAAATCAGTTCAACAGATCTGTGAGCGTATCGTTGTACTCCTTAATTAACTTCTCTATCTCAATAGGCTGCACCACATTTTTTCTTTTGGACTTTAATTCTTCGAACGATGCCAGGTGAGTATTTTCTCTTCTCTTATTAACCATTTGATGAAGTGAATCACTATAAATCGGGTTTGCTTTCTTGTAGTTTGCCACGACTGGCTTTAGATCATTGATGAGTGCTCTTATAGTAGCTTTCCTCTCATCAAAATCTTCTATAGAAATTTCCTTTTTGCTTACTTGATCTGCCAGTTCCAGTATTCTCCTGTTTAATGAAATCACCGATTCTGCATACATCAACAAAAGTTCTCTTGTCATATCAACTTCAATGTCTTTATTGCTTTGCGAAAGCTGGTAATAATACATTGTTGCTGTAACGGCTTTTTTCCCAAACATATTGGAATCTTCGATTGTGACAGATGCGGCATATAGGCTTACAAACAAACCAGGAGATAAACGATTGGTGGCAAAAGACATGCTTGATGTTGCCTTTGATGAAAATTTAGCACACTCCCCAATGGAGACGACAAGGTCTGAAAAAGCCTTTTGCGTATTACCTCCAATCGGCTTGCCTCCACTATAAACCGCTACGGCAGCATCAATAGCTGCTTTCACTACAGGAATAATTTTCTCCAGGCTAAATTCACTTGCAAATTCCACTTTAATATTGTGGCTTATCTGACCATTTTTTACATCGTCTAAGCCGACATTTTTAAAAAACTCATCTCGCTTTTTCTCAAATATCTGTTTGTTGGAGGCATCAGATTTATCCAATCCCTTCTGGAGATTTTCTACTTGTACTCGAGCAGCGTCAGATTTCTTAACAACTTCCTCAAGCGATGTTGAAAAACATGCCATAAATTGTAGTGTTTGATAGGTGAATAATAAATAACTAACTAATTTGTAAGCTAAGTCTCCCTCTTCCTAAAAAAAAGAGTGAAAAAACGGTAAGTTACAAAAAGCATCACCCGACAACTTTCGCAGATTCTTTAACATTCCCCTCCATTCATACATGAGCTTAACTGTATGGATAATAACAATAAGATTTTATAGTCTTGAAAGGCTTTATCTGATTAAGAACAAAATTTTCAACTTTATTGAATATGGTTATATTTGTTCCGACAGGTAGAAACTGAAAAAAAGTAAGTAAAACTGGCACACATAGTTGTTCTTTGTTTTCTGAAGACACAAAATTGACACACACGGTCTATAAATAATTTAAGCTCAGGGAGTTAGAATTCCAGTCCTGGGCACAACGACCCTGATTCAACAAAGTTGAATCAGGGTTTTTATTTGGGAGCAAATATTTAAAATCAGAAAAGAGTATTTGGAGACAATTTCTGCTAATAATTGAAGGTAGCGAAACCTCCCCCGGGGCAGACATGTTAATAGAGGCGCTTGTTCGAGTCGCAGCGTTCGCAAGGATGTGCTGGTTCCCTGCCTGACTGCATCAAGCAGGCAGGGAATCCAGTCCTGGGCCCGACGACCCTGATTCAACAAAGTTGAATCAGGGTTTTTTATTTGGGAGTAATGAAAGCCTGCGGTTGAAACTTTACACAATAATGAAGTTTTCGCAGGCTTTCTTATTGCGGACAAATAAAAAACAGAGGCCGACAAAGGGAGGCCGGGTCGTTGGGTACGCCCCTCGCAGGAGTATCGGGATCAATTTTATTAATCCAGTCGTGAACACAAAAACCTCCAAAATTCCGGAGGTTTTTCTTTTATAATCTGATTATTTCCACTTTGAATTTGAATTCGGTTGATCGAAATTGGCTTCCAATTTCCAGAATGTATTTCGTATATGTATTGAAAAGTGTAAATAGAAATTACATCTCTGTAGGTCTCACAGAAATTGTAGACAGACGATTTACTGAGCATCAACCCGGTAAAAACAAAACGACAAAACCCTACTAGCCATTTAATCTGATTTTAGTTGAAAAATTCCCAACAAGAGTGCTTGCCAGAGTACAAGAAAAGTATTTAAAATCCGGAATCGGAAAAATAATATTCGAAATGGAAAATAACCGGTTTGTGAACCAAAAAAAACCGGTCGATGAAAAGCCGTTCAGGAGAATTTATTAAAGGATTAAACGGGAAATAAGGCGATAATATCGATAGAGCGGACAGGATTGAAAATATGCCTGGATACACGGGCTATTAATAAATAAATAATCGGGAATTAATGCTGATTTTTTACGATGCCTAAAAACTTAAAATTCGCATTATGCGTATTTTTTATAAATTTACAGGAGGAATCAATGAAAGTTCATCTGATAAAAAGACAGACAATCGAGGAATATGAGAAGCAAAATGCAGGAAGTAGGAACTCTTTTAGATTATGGAAACTGGCAATAAGAGGAGTGGATTGGAATAATCCGGAAGATATTTTAGAAACGTTTGGGACCGCCGATTTATTGGGGCATGGATCTGATCGGGTAGTTTTTGATATAGGAGGAAATAATTATCGAATGATCTGTCATTATTTTTTTGGAGAAAAAGAAGCGCATCTGTTTATAAACTGGATTGGAACCCATGCTGAATATACAAAGTTGTGCAAGGCAACCAATCAATATACAATTAGCGAATTTTAAAGAGGTATAAGATGGAAAAATTAACATACAAAATCATCAAATCAAAACGTCAATATTATGAGTATTGTGGTATTCTGGAAGAATTGGTAACACTTAAAAAGAAAGCCAAAACACAGCAGGATATTATTGAACTATTGACAGTTCTGATCGAAAAATGGGACACCGAACATAATACATTAGCAGAAACTGACCCTATTGAATTGTTACGTTATTTGATGAAAGAAAACAAACTGAAATCAGTTGATTTAGCAAAATTGATGGAAATCAGTCCAGGTTTGGTTTCTGATATTTTAAATTATCGTCGGGGATTATCCAAAGACATCATAAGAAAACTTTCAGAACGATTTAAAGTATCACAGGAACTCTTTAACAGGCCTTATAAACTTGTTTCCTCAAACAATACTCATTTAAAAAAAGCGGGCTTAACGAATACAGCAAAAAAACTTCAAAAGGCCTCGTAGTTTATTCTGATATTCAACTCTTTCTTTATTAAAGAAAAGATGATCTACTGATTTCCGACAGACCCGTTAATTCATATCCCACACCTCCTGCCAGTTTTTAAATTGAGCAGGACTTACAAAATACCGGGCAAAATTTCCCTCGTGTAAACTGATGAGTTCAGTTTCGACTGTTTGAATAAATCTATCCTGATCTGCACGCGGTAAATGCCTTGCCCATGCTTCAATCTTTTTACTTGCCTCCTCCCTCGGGGAGGATTCAGTTATGATTTCTGCAATTAGTGCTTTGAGCGTTTCACGGTATTTCATCCGTAAAGGATCCGGTTCACCAATCGACTGGCGGTGAATTGCATATTGTTTGGCTGAACGTTCGTAGGCCCATAGAAATACATCCTTTAATAGTTCAATCCGGTTTAATTCGTAAACTCCGAGTAAACCATCATTGTAAATAGTATCCGGAACTTCCACGAATGAAAGCGGTGCAAAACCTTTTTTGTTCAGTGAAATGTTGGCAGCCATACGCGACACCTGCCGGTTAACATCATCAAATGGCTGCAGGTAGGGCATTTGTACCATTATAAAGAACGCCTGCTCAAATGGATCCTGGATCTGATCTGTCTTTTGCAACATCAACATAAACTTTTCTTCGACCAACTGTGGATTACCAGGCGGCGTATATACTGAACCGGTAATATCGATTTTATTAATTCTTAAACTCCCGGAAGCAGCAGGGTTAGATAAAAGGTTATTTGATAAAATTGCGTGCAGACTTAATATGGTATAACGGTTGAAGCCAATATCCGATGAATTGTTCAGGATGAATTCGATGGCGTCTTTATGGTTAAAAATCATCTGCGCTTCGGCGGCCGATTTGTTGTGTGCATATAGTCCCTGATTGAGTAAACGTTTTGTTTCCGGCAGGGAATAAGTATTTCCTTCAAGCCTGCTGGAATTCCAGGCAAAGTCAATCTGGAATCTTTGTAAAACCTGCCTTTTATATGTTGCTTCAGCGCCATTCAACTGTAATGTTGAGCCCAGATTTGCCAGCTTTTCTTTTTCCTGACGCGTCAGATAACCTGAAATATTAGGTTGATAATCATCAAGAAAGCTTCGGTTATGGCCTGCGGGATCACGTTTTTGTGGTGGAAGGGAAATTAAATTACTCACTTCAAGGCTTTGTTTTGACATTGGCAGCAATTCTTCCTGTTCTGCTATGTTGTTCGCTGAAATGTAGTCAGCATTTTTTAATAACTTGTATCTGGTAGCACGAGCTTTACCGGAAGCTGTCACAATTCCATTTCCTATTAACTCGTTTAGGCGCCTTTGAAGTGTCCGCCGGTTCATCCGGAACTCCATGTCGGTTTCTATTCCATCAATAGACCGCCCATCTTCAAAATTGGTCAGGGTAAGTACAATTTCCTGTAAATCAGCGTCCTTATTATCCGGTTTACCCATTTGTCGCTATTTTAATTATAACGACAATATTATAAATTAAATTGTCTCGATACTAATATGACGACATCTTAAAGTGTATTTGTCGTTATTAATAGTATTGCGACATAATTATGAATATTGTCGCGATTGTATTTCGACCTCGGATTTTTCAGAATGGGGTCAGATGCTGTGCAACAAATTATGCTGTATCCCCTTCAAAAATTAGCTCTGAAACCTTCCGAAACTGTGCATAATGGCTCTTAGATTTCAGACGCAATTCGCTATTTTTATGGTCATAAAATATCAATCTTGCCTGAATGAAAGCACGTTATTTATTGGCCCTTTTTATTGTTATATTTTCCTGTAAAAAGGCGCCTGTTAACCCCGCTCCCCCACCTGTTATACCTCCGGTAGTTCCGCCTGTTACTACACCTGTTACACCCCCAACCGTATACAGTGGTTATAGTCTTTTATGGAATGATGAGTTT
>JAATGW010000316.1 GCA_015654495.1 Chitinophagales bacterium | reverse complement strand
TTCCGCTACACTTTACAATTCTATTCTGCTGTGCGACGGATAAATTTCAGCAGTATTGCAATAATGGCAATAACAAGAAGGATATGAATTAACCCCGTTGCTCCATAAGCAAAAAATCCAACAGCCCAGGCGATAACGAGAATTACAGCGACGATGTACAGTAAGTTGCCCATAATTTTGTTTTTAGTGTAGTGATGAATAATGCTTACAATTAAAAAACACTGCCATGGTGAAATGTCTGTATTCCTGGTACGGTTGCTGGGGTTTTTACTGGAATTGTGATTATGCAACAGGAAATTCAGGGCTTTTCTGTGGAATAAATTTCCCAGCCCATATAAAACTGATCAGGCGCAAAGTTTATCCACAGCATAACTAACCGAATCTTTTGTAAATGGCTTGCCTAAAAAAAGATCTACACCTTTATTTATCGCTCTGCTTTTGTCTTCAGGACTGTCGTGTGCCGTAATCATCACTATTTTTGAATCAGGAGAGATGAGCTTGATTTGTTCTACAAAGTCCTCTCCATAACCGTCGGGGAGATGATTGTCCAGAAAAATAATGGCGGGGTGATCAGCTTTTAGCACATCAGCGACATCGGCTAAACGATATACGCATCCGGAGTAAATATTTTTTTGTTGAAGGATTATTTTCAATAAAAAACAAATGTCTTTTTCGTCGTCAATGATCAGTGCTTTCAATTCTTGAATTTTAAGGGTAATCGTTCACTCTCTACGTGAAAACTTAATTCAAATACGAAGCCATGAACGATTTAGCCCGATCGCTCCCAATATGATCAGTATTGGCTTTGAACTGCTGTTATGGTTGTGTAGGGTGATACACTTGGTGTGGAGTTGAGACTACAGGAAAATTGAGGATGCCCGCGGAATTGATTAATTTAGTCTTTTGGACCCTTGACTTATGAAGAGAAAAATCCTGATTATCGATGATGATATTGACTTATGTGTGCTCCTTGAGCGATTTCTTACCAGCAAGGGATATGATGTGGAATACGCCCACTCCGGCAAAAAAGGATTAAACCGCTTCCGGACCGGAGGGATTGATGTGGTTATTTGCGATTACCGGCTCGGCGATATGGATGGAAAAGAAGTGCTTCGGGGTATAAAAGCCGAACGTGCAGATGCGATTGTGCTTATTATCACCGGTTATTCCGACATAAAGACTGCCGTGGATGTGATAAAGGCCGGCGCTTTTGACTATATCACAAAACCCCTGATACCGGATGAGGTTATTAATGTCCTTACAAAATCTTTATCAGGATCTCCAGAGCCCGTAGCTGATTTCACTATTAAGCCCAAAGAAAAACCATCAATCACAGAATCAGGCCCTAACGATCAGGAATTTTTGCAGGGACGTGATGCAGCAACCCAGGAGCTTTACAGCCAGATTGCGTTGGTTGCCCCAACACAGTACAGCGTTATTCTTTACGGCGAAAGTGGAACGGGGAAAGAAGTGATTGCCCGCACAATTCATAACCAGAGTTCCCGGAATAAAAAACCGTTCGTTGCTTTGGATTGCGGAACGATTTCCAGGGAACTTGCAGGCAGTGAGTTATTCGGACATATGAAAGGTTCTTTTACCGGCGCTCTGGCTGACAAGGAAGGATTATTTGAAATAGCCAGCGGTGGAACACTTTTTCTTGACGAGGTAGCTAATCTGTCACCAGAAGTACAGGCCAGCCTGTTACGTGTTATTCAGGAGAGATTTGTAAAAAGGGTGGGGGGAAACAACGCAATACCAGTTGATATCCGCATTATAGTGGCTTCAAATGAAAACCTTCAGTCTGCATGCCGGAAAGGAAAATTCAGGGAAGATCTTTATCATCGTTTTAATGAGTTCAGTATAAATCTTCCGCCGCTACGGAAACGAAGAGCTGATATTCCTCTTTTCGCGCAATTCTTTCTTGCTAAAACCAATAAAGAATTACAAAGAGATATTGACGGATTCGAGCCGGAAGTAATGGAGAAATTTCTTCAATACAACTGGCCGGGCAATCTTCGCGAATTCCGCAATGTTGTGCGCCGCGCCGTATTGCTCACCAAAAATGGAATGATACGGAAAGAGGTTCTTCCCTGGGAAATTATGTATCCTGGTGAGATTATGTATCCTGATGGTACTGATCCGAATATTCAGACCACTTCTGTAATTAAACCTGCACTTGCGGAAGAAAAACCGACAGATCTGAAAAATACTGCTACAAAAGCTGAATATGATATGATCATGCAGGTTTTGCGGGAAGTCAACTTTAATAAAACAAAGGCTGCTGCCATACTCAGGATTGACCGGAAGACCCTATATAATAAAATCCGCAATTTCGAATCTTCAAAATAAAAACAGCAGGTGATATCTTTCGATACTCCTGCTGTGCTCCTGAACCAACCCTATTTCTGGTGACTTTTTTTGCTGTCCAGATCCACATTTGTAAAGCCGCTTCCTATCGATTTCATCAGGCTTGAAATTGGCCCTTCCATTTTATTTGTCCTGTCGTCAACAGTATCGTCGTCGATTAACTGACCTACCTGCATAGCAGCCGGCAGGTAAGAAAGGATTGTTTTACGCTGGCCTGTAAAAAATTCTTTTATTGCCAGGAGGGGATTTGATTTCCCTTCTACCTGTTGTTTTGCAATTTCGCCGGCCTTGATTGCTATATTATTCATCACCTCCTCTGCTTCTGCAGCTCCGGTAAAAGAATAAGCCGCTACATGGTCCACTACAAGGTCATAATGCTGACCAAAGACTTTTTCTACCCAATCTGTGGAGTAAGCTCCACGTAGAATATCTGCGGCGCCCTCGTCCTGCGTGCTGTATTTATAGAGACCTGTAAGTACTGCAGGGATGGCTGCCTGGCCTAATCTATCATTATCAGGTTTGGTTGAGTCCTTTATAACCTCCTGAGTATTAGGGTCTATCTTCTTAAGCGGCGCAAAGCCGAAATGCTGTTGTAATGTTCCGGGAAGATTCATATCAGATATTTTAAAATGAGCAATGGTTTTATATAGTGGTTGAAAATCTGTGCCAGAAAGCAGGCATATTAATTGGAATTATTACTGTGACACTTAAATCAAAATCTATTATTATGGAGAGGATAACACAAATGACAACATTGAGCGGCGTTCTTGAAAAACTCCGGATAAAACGGCAGGACAATGAATTTAAAAAGACGCTGGGTGGTTTTCAGGCTCCAAATGGTAAAACTTATCTGGCTGATGACCTGAGAATCATAAGGACTTACCGTTTTGAAGGTGAGTCAGATCCTTCTGATTCTTCAATTCTGTACCTGATTGAAGCAAATGATGGGTTGATAGGTTATAGCATCGATGCCTATGGAGCATACAGCAATCACGATGATGACGGGTATGATGAATTTATACGCGACATCAAAGTCGAGGAAAAGGATGAAAATATGATCTTCTGATAATCTCTGCCAACACTAAAAGAAAGCCGGGCCTCCTCAAAAAGGGGGCCCGTTGTTTTGCTAACTATACGGCTTAACCGCTTTTTTTAAGAAGTTTTGACAAATACACAATAAATTTTCCTGCATTCGTTTTTAGTTTTCAGGGAATGATTCAGGCAATTCAGGTATTAATATTTTGAGGGAGTGGTTTTCCGGTGTAGTTTTCCCGGGAAATAATTTACACTCCTTATCTAAGATAGTTTTCTCATGTGCACCGCCAAGGTGCGAAGTTCTGCTGTTTCTACAGGAGAACTTTTTTTTTGCTTGGGAGAAGGCAGTAGGCAGTAGACGGTAGGCAGAAGACTGCAGATATAATTATCAGAATTATTTTCTAAAACCGAATAGGGTAGGCCTTTCTATACTACTCACTAACCGCTAAGACCTCTACTGCCTACTGCCTACCGTCTACTGCCTTCTGCCTACTGCCTCTTTCCCCCGCTTCAGGATATTTTTCTTGTACTTCAGGTTTTCCCCAACTGCTCCAAACATCATTCTACAGACATTGCTTGTCCATTCCGGTAATTGTATTCCGGCAACATTCAAAAACCAGGCGTATGAGAAAAACCTTTTTGTTTTTTCTATTATTGTTTATTACTCTCATCGGTTATGCACAGCGGCTGGAAGTAAACGGTCGCGTGGTCGATTCAACAGGTAATCCAATTCAGAATGTTTCGGTGCGTGAATCCGATACGCAGAATGGTACGGTTACAGATTCAACCGGTGCGTTTAAATTAATCACAACAACAGGAAAACGCCTTGTTATTTCC
>JAATGW010000809.1 GCA_015654495.1 Chitinophagales bacterium | reverse complement strand
CTGCATTCCTCTTTTTATCACAGAATCACGCCGGTTCAGGTTGTTAACCACAATCATCGTATCTCCATAAATCTTCATATATAGCGGAAATGAGGCTAATGGTAACCCGCGAAAAAACCCCGACCAGGATTTTGAATAATTAAAGCTGGTATGTCCGCACCTGATCCTGGTGGTAAGGGGAGCAAGAATCGAGAAACCGAATTGCTGCTGGTTCATCGAGTCTTTTATTGCGTTCCGATACGCATTAAAATAGAAATCCATGCTATCCTTAGATGTGTACCAATACAAAGAAGGGTGACATTTTTCAAGTACATTCCGTAGTAAATCAAAATCTGTCCGGAGATCTTCTGCGGGAAATTTTTTTAGTACAGACTGACTGTATTTTGCCGGCGTGCAGGAGAAAAAAAACAGCAGGCTGCAAACAATGAACAGATAGAAAATTCTTCTTGTGTTTCGGATGGGTAGCATGTTAAAAACGGGCCTGTTCCAGAGTTAACGGAGCACTTATATTTTATTTTTAAAAGCATTCCATCCCTGAGCAGTTATGGGATGAGCGTTGCCGGCTTTCGTAATAATTGTTTCACCTTTGCCGGCTTCAGTAATATAACCTATTACACTTATTTTTTCCTGCAAAGTTATTTTTTCATAGTCTTCCTGACGCAAGGTGAAAAGCAATTCATAATCTTCGCCGCCGCTTAAAGCACAGGCGGTGGGGTCAATCTCAAATTTATAGGCAGCTTTACGGGTTTCTTCTGACACAGGAATTTTTTCTTCATAAATAACACAACCGCATTCGCTGGCTTTACAGATATGCAGTAATTCCGAACTCAAACCATCGCTTATATCCATCATCGAAGTCGGGATGATTTGTTTTTCCTCAAAAAATTCCACAATATCTTTTCTCGCTTCCGGTTTAAGAAGCCTTCCGATTACATAAGACTCCTGTTCCAGGTCCGGCTGCACTCCCGGACTTTCAAGATAGATTTTCTTTTCCCGCTCCAGAAATAACAAACCGAGATAAGATGCTCCAAGATCGCCGGAGCAGCAAATAAGATCTCCGATGCCGGCAGTGCTCCTTCTTACAATTTTATCCGGATTTACTTCACCAAGCGCTGTAACTGAAATTATAAAACCTTTCTGGGATGCTGCAGTGTCACCGCCAATCAGATCGACGCCATATTTTTCGCAGGCTGCATATACCCCTTCATAAAATTCATCCAGAGCTTCGACACTGAAGCGGTTACTGGTTGCAATACTCATAGTAATCTGAGTGGGAATTGCATTCATAGCATAAATATCACTCAGATTCACAACCACACTTTTATATCCCAGATGCCTGAGCGGGGTATACATAAGGTCAAAATGGACACCTTCAATAAGCAGATCAGTTGTAATTGCAGTCTGTTTTCCAAAATGATCAATAACCGCGGCATCATCACCTACACCGATGATGGAAGAAACGTTCTGCAGTTCAATATTTTTTGTGAGGTGATGAATCAGTCCGAATTCACCAAATTCTGAAATTTCCGTGCGGCTCATGGTGCAAAAATAGTGAATAGGTGGGAGTGGCGAGCAATGAGCAAGGCAGGAGGCAGGAGTAAGGAGTCAGGAGGAGTGGATAGGGATTTAGTGGGCAGGGGCATTAAAAAATCTTTTACTCTTTCTCTTTCTGTTTTCTGTTACTGTTACTCCTCTTTCTTCTTTCTCTTTCTTTTTCGGGCAGGAGGCAAGCAAATTTGCTGTTGTGCAGACAGATGTTTCAATTGCCTACAGCTTTGGCTGGAGGAATATTAATATATTGAATAGTCTGTTCTATCCAGTCTTTTTGAGGGTTCAATATTACCGCCGGGGTCACCCCATAGCTTTCATATTTAAAATAATTGCCGGTGTCGCGCATATCAGTGAGATAAACCTCAATGCTTCCGCCCGCTAGTTTGCCTGTTTTTCCCTCATTACTACCATAGGCAATTGTGCCGCGGGAAGTCTGGCCAAGTACGGTCACATTGGCGAGAGCGCTCAGCTGCAAAGTAAAAATCTCACCCTGGCTCATGGTACCGTTGTTGATCAGAACAAACACTTTGCGATCTCTTGCAAACTGCCTGATCAGTGTAAAAAATCTGTAGGAAATTTTAAATGCGCCGCCATTATTGTCCCGTAAATCAACAATCAGGTTGGGAGAAACCAGGGAATCTTTTATCTTATTATAGAAATCAATTGATAGTTTTTCGTTTTCGCTGTTGGCCTGAAAACTACCGAGACGCAGATACTGAATTTCAGGAATCAGTTTTTTAAATTCAAATATTGTTTGAGTTTGAGGAATTCGTGAGAAGTCATGCGTCAGTGTATCTTTCTTATAAAAAAGCTCTCCATTCAGACTATAGAAATGAGAGTTGATCAGGGAATGGTTAACAAACTTCTCATTGCTATATAAAAGAAGATTTTTAAAAAGCGGATCAGCATACACCGCTTTAAAAAATCCAGGTTCATATTCAAAAAGCCTTATTGAAATTTCGCCTTTTTGCCATTGTGGGACAGTCGAATGAATTATCGATCCGGTGTATTCACCATTTTTATTACTACGGAATAAACCAACTTCAAATATTGTCCCGAAAAAATACAGGCCTTCAATTGAATCCTTTGGTTTTTTTGTAAGCTCATTTCGCAATGAATCGATATTCAAATTTACACGAGGGTAATTCTTTAATGATGGGTGCTGCCTGTACAGACCTACTAATTTTTCGTTATTATAATCTTTTTCCGCGATGGCAGTAACAGGTATTTGATAAAAGCCGAGATGATTGTCGCGGATAGGAAAAAACAACCTCAGAAGTCTGAAATAATAATCAAAGCTGCCGGAAATATTCAGCGTATCATTTCTCACCGTTTGATAAAGACTATCATAGGCTTTTTCTTTTGCGCCGCGGATCTGATCCTTATATGAAGGCGTTGACTTCAGTAAATTATACAGGGTTTCTGCATCCGATTTATACATCGAAGTCTGACCAGTTGCAATAATTGCAAAAAAACAGAAGACAACGGCGAAGGCAATTTTCAACATAGAAAATACAGATCATTTTGAGCCTGCCTGCAGATACAATTTACCAGGCATTAAATAGTTCCATTAACCCATTTAAGCAGTTCATCATGTATGAGTCCGTTGGTAGCAACGATATGAGGTTGATAAGGCGAATAAACGTCTCCATTAAAATCAGAAACCCTGCCACCAGCTTCTTCCACGAGAATAAATCCCGCGGCGCTGTCCCAGGCATTTAGTTTGTGCTCATAAAACCCATCAAACCTTCCGGCGGCAACCCAGGCCAGGTCCATCGCTGCGGAGCCCAGCCTTCTTACAGGTACGCCTTTCCGTATGAGCTTACTGAATACTTCAAGCGGACCATTTGGTTCATCCAGATAAGTATAGGGAAATCCTGTTACAAGACATGATTTAATTACTTCCTCTTTTCTGCTTACATGGATCGGTTTCTCGTTGAGTGTGGATCCTTTGGATTTCTCAGCGAAATAAAATTCTTCCAGAAAAGGATTATAAATAGCGCCCAGTATCATTTTACCCTGGTATTCCACACCTATACTAACACAACAGATAGGAATGCCGTTTGCGAAATTTACAGTGCCATCGATGGGATCAATCACCCACTTATATTCCGAGTCCATCACAATTTCCCCGACTTCTTCACTCAGGATAAAATGATCCGGAAATGATTCAGCGATGATGGACATGATGAGTTTTTCAGAAGCATGATCTACTTCCGTTACGAGATTATTAATTCCTTCCTTGTTATGAATTTTAAAATCGGAATCCATTTCCGATTTCATGAGTAAACCAGCTTCGCGGGCAGCTCTTTTTAATGTGTTTATCAGCATGCCGCGAAGATAAGCGCTTATATATTGTTTTTTTTCATTTCTCTTACTGCATAGTCAACAGCCCGGGCAGTAAGTGCCATAAATGTGAGGGATGGATTTACACTTGCAATTGAAGCCATGCATGAACCATCGGTAATGAATACGTTCTTTACTTCATGCATCTGGTTCCATTTATTGAGTACAGAAGTTTTTGGATCTTTTCCCATTCTTGCTGTGCCCATTTCATGATTGGCGTTGCCGGGAAACGACATACTGCCTTCAGCCCTTACATCTTTCAAACCAATTGTGGTCATCATTTCCTGCATGGTATTAATAGCGTCTTCGCGCATTTTCTTTTCGTTTTCTTTAAAGCTGCAATCAATTGTAAGTGTAGGACGACCGAATTTATCTTTGAGGTCTTTGTTAAGTGTTACCTTGTTTTCAGCATAGGGAAGACACTCTCCAAAACCGGTGAGTCCGAACCGCCACTGACCGGCTTCCAATATTGATGTTTTGAATTCGGCACCTATGGAACCATTGCCACCGTTGCGTCCGCGTGAAGCGCCACCCTGGCAATTGTAGCCGCGTAAAAATTCCTTACTCGGAGTAGTCACATTTCTGAATTTTGGAATAAAGATGCCGATGGGACGACGACCAAAATAATACTTGTCATCAAAACCCTCAACACGACCGGAAACATTCCCACTTTTGTGATGATCCATAAGGTATCTGCCAACAATATCATTGTTATTGCCCAGGCCGTTTTCAAATCTGGAGCTGGTTGAGTTGAGCAGAATGAAGGTGGTAGCAAGTGTTGCTGCATTCAGAAAAATTACTTTTGCAAAATATTCAGTTGTTTTTCCGGTTTCTGTATCTACTACTTCAACACCTGTAGCCTTTCCTTTTTTCTCATCATAGATCACTCTGTTCACGAGCGAATTTGTTTTAACGGTGAGATTTCCCGTGTTCATTGCCGCCGGTAAGGTGGAAGATTGTGTGCTGAAATAAGCTCCGAACGGACAGCCACGATGACAGAGATTCCGGAACTGGCATGCATCCCTGCCTGGCAGTTTCTGAGTGAGATTTGCCGCACGACCCATGATCATTTTTATTTCAGGAAAACTGGCTTCTATTTTTCCTTTTACATATTCTTCAGCACAATTCATCGGCATCGGTGCCTGAAAAGCACTGTCGGGTAAATGCGGCAGGCCTTCCGCTTTTCCACTGATACCAACAAACTTTTCAACGTACTCATACCATGGCGCCAGGTCACGGTAACGTATAGGCCAGTCTGCACCATGGCCATCTTTCATATTTGCTTCAAAGTCGAGATCGCTCCAGCGAAAACTCATTCTCGCCCATAGCAACGAGCGGCCGCCCAGCACATCGGCACGTACCCAATCGTAGCGCTGCTTTTCTGTGTATGGATTTTCCTTGTCGTTTACGTAGAAATGTTTGTTGTCTTCATGGATTGAATAGTGACGTATCTGTATATGATGCTTTTCTTTTTCTTCAGGTGTCAACATTCCGGCATGAGGAAATTGCCATGGATCGAGGGTGGCTGTAGTGTAATCTTTGCGATGTTCCACCGGCCGGCCACGCTCCAGCAAAACTGTTTTTAGTCCTTTTTCACAAAGCTCTTTTGCGGCCCATCCGCCGCTGATTCCTGATCCTACAACAATGGCATCAAACTGATTTGTTTCCGGCATCTTTTTAGTTTAAAGTTTAATGTTCAGAGTTTAACGTGAGACGCTGAGTGTTCAATTGGTCTTTTTAATTTCTGATGGTGTTTTTCTGCGGGTTAAAATCCGGGCTACAATATTCACCGTTCCTACGGTCCCAGGGCTTGCGCCCTGCGCTACAATATTCATCGTTCCTACGGAACTACAAAAACCACGATTGTATTTGCCTTTTACTTCGAACTTCGGCCGTCGGCCTTCGAACTTCGTACCTAGGGTTTACACCCTGCGCTACAATATTCATCGTTCCTACGGAACTACAAAAACCACGATTGTATTTGCCTTTTACTTCTTACCCGGGGCTTGCGCCCCGGGCTATTGTATTACGTCCTTTCAGGACTAAGAAAACGCTATTGAATTGGCTGTTTTGTCTTTTACTTCGTACTTCATACCCAGGATTGAAATCCTGGGCTATAAGATCATCGTTCCTACGGAACTGAAATACCCCAATTGTATTTGCCTTTTACTTCTTACCCGGGCTTGCACCCCGGGCTATTGTATTACGTCCTTTCAGAACTAAGAAAACGCTATTGAATTGGCTGTTTTGTCTTTTACTTCGTCCTTCGTCCTTCATACCCAGGATTGAAATCCTGGGCTATAAGATCATCGTTCCTACGGAACTAAAAAACCACAATTGTATTTGCCTTTTACTTCGAACTTCGTCCTTCGTACTTCTTGCTTCCATAGCTTTCATCCATCGTCTTTTCGAGTACT
>JAATGW010000498.1 GCA_015654495.1 Chitinophagales bacterium | reverse complement strand
CGGCCATCATCAGGCGAATAGATCCGCGTAATTCCGTAGTCATGGAGTTCTCTGATCTCGTCAGGCAGGATCGTTCCGCCACCACCGCCAAATATTTTGATGTGGCCGCAACCATTCTGCTCCAGCAGATCTTTCATGTACTTGAAAAATTCCACATGACCGCCCTGGTAAGAAGTTATAGCGATACCATGCACGTCTTCTTCAATCGCGCATTCTACAATTTCTGCAACACTGCGGTTATGACCCAGATGAATAATTTCTGCACCCTTACTCTGCAGTATCCGGCGCATAATATTGATAGCAGCATCATGGCCATCAAAGAGGCTGGCAGCCGTGACAATTCGTATTTTCTGATCGATAATTTTTTCCATGACAGCGAGGTCAAAGGTACATGGAAACAGCCGTTCTACGTTGAACGTTTAACGTTAAACATCCGGCATGCTAACTATTCCTGAACGGCTCAGGGAAGTTCGGATTCAGTGCAAGATCATATTCCAGTAAAGTTCTCCCGCCATCACATACTGCACCTACTGTAAATGCACCATAGGCTACAACGGATACTGTGGCTTTATTGTCCCTGATCTCCTTTACAACCCGTACCGGTTCCACAAAAGAATCGTGAAGGTAAAATATGACATCTCCTGCAAGGGTTGATCCATCAGTTGTTTCCACCCAGATTTTCACTTCATAAAAACCTTTGTATTCTGAAGATTCACTTACATCTGCATCAAGCTTTTTATTTCCTGACTCCCTTAATCCCCCGAACCTGTTTTTCTGCGGATCGTCCGGAACGGTGACTTCTCCAATAGAAACAGCGGTTGCCGATCTTGTTGCGAAAGATTTCCCCTTTGATTTCGCAACCTGGCTTTCGCATTCCAGTAAATTCACCATATTCTGCCGGCTCAATTTTTCTTTCGCTTTTAATGCAATCGCTTTTTGTTGTTCGGCCTGTTGTTTCGCTTTTTCTGCAGCTGTTTTTTTGAGCTCCGCTTCCTGTTTCTCTTTTTCTGCAAGATTTTTCTGCGCTTCTGCTTCTTCCTTTTTCTTTTTTTCGTCAGCGTTTTTATCAGTTAAATTGGCGATCTGGCGATCCTTTAATACACTGTCGATAATGCCATTGATAAAACGTACTCCTGCAGCTGCGGCCAGAAAACAATAAGCAGTAAACAGCAGATAGTTTTTTAATGGCATCTCCTCTGCGGCTAACTTTTTTTCAGACATTTTTTTTGTCGTTGTGGACACCGGATTGCTTGCCTGCCCAGGCTTAGCCGAATCAGCATTTGTGGAATCGGTTTTTGCAGCTGCTTTTATATCAACCAGAGCGCTTGTTACGGAATCTTTTTTCTCAGTTAAAGACTCCTGGTACTGCCAGCTGTAACCGAGATGGATTTTGTCAAGTAACTTACTCTGAGCGATTTCAAGAAACAGCGGTACCAATACAGTAGCGCCGATCCCCAGTACGACACAGGTAAAAAAATTCCGGATTTTTGCTTTTGTCTCCGGGTCAATATTAGAAGGCAGAAGAAAATTCACAGCACCACCTGTTATACCCGCGAGCAACATTATAATAATGCAAATGGGAAATGACATATGAAAAGATTGGCGTTAAAGAAATTAATCTACTTTTCCTGCGGTCAATTAAAACAGCAATCCTTCTTTACAAAATTCAAATCTGCTATTCAATTACCCGCTGAAAAACTAAAGAAAAGTTAGCAAATGCCGATTTACCCCGAACAGGTGAAAACACTGCTTAATTTCTGTGTTTCGCAGTCCAATCTCAGATCAAAATAACATTGACTAAAAATATGTTATCAATCTTTTCTCTTTCCTGAAGGCTTCATTATAGAAATTCCGAATGAAGCATTGGCTTTGCGTGTGTCATAATTCTGCAGGTAAGTGCTGAAAGCAAACTGCAAATGAGGAGCAATCCATTCGGCTCCTGGAATGCGGAATTTCATGTCGATACAAGGCTCGAACATCGTGAAGGTTTTACCATCCAGGTCCACCAGACGATAATTGATCTGTTCAGGAATTGTATAGTTTGTCCTGATATCTGAGTAATGTATATTGGTCATTTTTGCACCTACAGTCAATAAAAAATGATCGTTGAAATAAAAATGAACGGCCGGATGAAGATAGAAACGGAAAACATTTGAATCATGATAACGTGCAAATGGCAGATTCGGATTGGAGGGGTTATTCGGGTCGTAGAGAAGTCCTGCATCATCAATAGAATACCTTCCGGCTCCTACACCGCCAAACAATTGCAGGTAAACTTTGTTCCGCTGGTGAACAGATGTAAAATATCCCGTACCAAGTTCCCAATTCATTCTGTAATATCTGTCAGACCCATTCAGGATGTCATTTGGGCCGGAATAGTAGTAACCTGAGTAGGCGTTTCTTTCCCACCTGTACCCCAGCGTTCCCGTTACTGCCCAATGATTGGTCAGTGCTACAGCAGCATTGCCATCAACTCCATTGGAATAATGATCGTTTTCTACATCTTCATTGTAAACATTTGAACCATTGGTACTGTAAAATGCGTCCACCTGAAAATCACCTTTCTTTTTTAGCGAAGGAAGATTCTGCGGTGTTACTGCATAAATGTATCTGGGTGTATCACAAGCACCGAAAATAATCACGGACACCAGCATTAAAAAAAATAAATTCCTTTTCATCATCTTATAGTGTTTTAATCCAATGGAAATGCTGCTCGGCTAATATCACTAAAATGTAAAAAAATAATGAAGCGCGCAATTGTAATTCAAAATGGATCTTACAACAGGCTCAGGTTTCATCGATTGTTTTACCCTGATTGACCAGGTACCTATTAAACGGGAACTATTCCATTTAATTCCATTGCAACCCCATGATTTCAGAAAACTTAGTTTTTAATATTTTCGGGAACCGGCTTTGTAATTGATAATCCACCTGATAAATTCGTAAACTATGAATCAGATTTTTTGGAATGAATACCCACTCCGAATTGAAAACGCAGAGCAAGCCATTCAATTCAGGGATTCTCAAACTTAAAGTCAGCGGCGGGTTCAAAAGATGTCAGATTCATCGACCGGCCTGCCTCCCAATTCATGCGGTAATAGTTTACGCGTGACTGTGACTGGATGCTGTTATTCGTGGCACATTTTAAATAGCTTGTCATCCAGCCGTGGCCAAGCCAACCGGTAAGAGCCCAATGATGACCAGCCCAGGTTGTCTTTTGAAATTTTTCAAAGATTGAATTTTCTGATTAATGCAAGTAAAACGCCATTCGTCCAGCCAAATCCATCCTGGGAAGGATATTCGCCACCACCCGCGTCCAGCTTCATATCTACCACATTATATTTTTCCATCAACTTACCTGTTCGTACATATACTGACTTATTTAAAACCACCCAACGTTCAGCCATGGTATATGCCTCAGGAAGAAATCCATATTTTTCTGCACCAATAATTGCCACCCACTGAAGTGGCGCCCAGCCATTCGGTGCATCCCATTGCTGACCGGTATTTTCAAGCGTAGTCATCAGCCCTCCATCCTTCAGCAATTTCTCCATCACGTTATTCTTTTCCCTTTCTGCCTTTTGTTTATCTGCAGCCTGCACAAACAAAGGAAACATTCCTGCAAGAGTGAGATTGCTTCCGGTCTTTTTTGCAACAAAATCATAGTCAGCATAAATACCCTGGTTTTCATTCCAGCAATACTTATCAATAGCCTTTTTTCTAGCCTGTGCCTTACGGTCATATTCACCTGCTTTTGCAAGATACTGCGCTGAAGTAGCAGGTGAGGATGATTTCATTTTTGTGTAGGCCAGTTTTAAGGTGAGCTCAAACTGGTACATCAGGCTGTTCAGATCTACCGGAATAAAATCAGTAGTATGGATAGTTTGAATTTTCGCAGGATCTGTAAACCACCTGCTGCTGAAATCCCAGCCGCTTGCTGCTCCGGAACGCAGGTGACGATAAATAGTTTTATCCAATCCTTCGGTTGCCCGGTTTTTTTCGCGATCATTCTTAAATGTTTTCCCTGAAATAAAATCCGCAACTTTCTTTTCTGCAGATTCCACATCCTTCTTATAACTTTCCTGCCGTGGAATATCGAGATCATCCCAATACCGGTTGAGTACAGAACCGTCATCCAGTTTAACAACGCGATTATGTGCCTGGCCTGCTTCAAGTTTTGAAAAGCCGTCCATCCAGTAGTTATATTCTTTCTCCAGTGCAGGCAGATAAGTCGTGAGAACCTCGGCACCTTTTATATCAGCCAGCAGTTCCACCATCAAACAAAAAAAAGGAGGTTGAGAACGGCTGAGATAATAGGACCTGTTTCCGTTGGGAATATGCCCGTATTTCTCAATCATGAAAGCAAAGTTTTTGATCATATTCCCGATCATATCTACCTCGTTGCTTTCCTTTAAACCAAGCATGGTGAAATACGAATCCCAATAATATATTTCTCTGAAACGACCTCCGGGAACGATATAGGGATTTGGCAGTGGTAATAGCGTGCTGCCATTTACTGCCTGGTCAGGTTCACGTTTCAGAACCGACCAAAGGTTCTGAATATGTTGAACAACATCCTTTTCCTGCTGAACATAATTGAGCTGCGGTGTTTTCGGCAGTTCAAAATTTTCATTGATGAATAATTCCAGTGAAAATTTTATGGCTGGATTTGCCCTGATTGCTTTATAATCTGCAAGGATCTTTGAAGGATCTCTTTTGGGAACAGCATCCACAAATGTTTTTCCATCAGGAAAAATACCTGAGAGCTGAACGGCCTGGAATAATTCACCGTAAAGTTTATCGGGAGTTTGCTGACTACTGGCAAAAAGAGGCATCAAAAAAAATAATATCAAATATTTCTTCTTCATACGACCTGAAATATCAGACAAGATAGCGAAGAATCCAGAAAGAGAAAGAGCTGGAGAAAGAGCTAGAGAAAGAGGAAAGAGGAGAAACAGAAACAGAAACAGAAACAGAACACAGAAAGGGCAAGAGAAAGAGTAACAGATCTCCAAACACTGGCTGTTATCTACTGCCTACTGCCTACTACTATATAACTTCCTTCTTTTGCCGGTACGGGGAGCCGGAAAGCAGGCGGG
>JAATGW010000637.1 GCA_015654495.1 Chitinophagales bacterium | reverse complement strand
CGAAAATCATCCGGCCAATACAAAATACAGGTCTATACAGAATTCACAGGATATCTGGTATTCAGAGCGCGACAGCTCAGGCAGGTGGCAGAATGCCCGCCATTTGGGAGCTCCACTGAATACAACACATTATAATGCAGTTTACTGGATAAGTCCTGACAATAATCGTTTACTTATTAAAGGCGCCTTTGTTGACGGTGAATACCTGGGTGACGGGTTAAGTCTGACAACAAAACAAAAGGATGGCTCCTGGAGCAAACCTGAAATGCTCGGAATAAAGAATTACGGTAATTATGATCGTGGCCGCGCTTCAGGTGCTACTATGGCGCACGACGGTAAAACATTACTGATGTATATGTCGCCGCAGGTGGAAGGAATGGACAATGACATATTCGTAAGCTTCCTTCAGCCGGATGGTACATGGAGTGAACCAAAAAATCTTGGTAAGAAAATAAATGGTGGCAATACAAATGAGCTTGCCCCTTACCTGGCTGCCGACGGTGCAACACTTTATTTCAGCAGCAACAGGCCAGGCGGTTTGGGAGATAATGATATCTGGATGACGAAGCGGCTTGATAAAACCTGGTTGAAATGGAGTGAACCCCTGAACCTGGGAAGTCCGATCAATACAGAGAACTGGGATGCATTTTTCACAATGGATGCCGGTGGTGAATACGCCTATCTCGCAACAGAATTGAATTCACTTGGTGAAAGTGATATTGTAAGAGTGAAATTGCTCGAAATTGAAAGACCTGATCCGGTAGTAATGGTTACCGGCAATGTATTTAATGCAAAAACAAAAGAACCGCTGAGCGCCGAACTATTATATGAAACATTGCCTGACGGAACAGTTGCAGGTAATGGAATCTCAGATCCTAATAACGGAGCATTCAAGATAGTTCTTCCATACGATAAGAATTACAGTATCAGGGCAACGGCTGATCATTTCTTTGCCATCTCTGAAAACCTCAACCTCGACTCATTGGTAAAAGAGGGTTACAAGGAAATTCATAAGGATCTTTACCTGGTGCCAATTGAAATCGGACAGGTGGTGAGATTAAATAATGTCTTTTTCGATTTTGATAAATGGGATCTGCGTGCTGAATCATTCGTTGAACTGGATCGTGTTGTAAAACTTTTACAGGAAAATCCAAAAATTGAAATTGAAATGAGTGCGCATACGGATAGTAAGGGTACCAATGACTACAATATTCAATTAAGTGAAAACCGCGCATCATCAGTGAAGGCTTATATATTATCGAAGGGAATTGCGGAAAGCAGGATAATTTCACATGGCTATGGTGAAAACAAACCCGTTGTGGCAAATGACACTGATGAGAACCGCCAGCTCAACAGGCGCGTGGAATTTACTATTCTCAAGAACTGATTCAAAAACAGAAATAGGCTAACAGAAACAGCTATCGCATTTAAGAGCGATGGCTGTTTTGTTTTTGGGAATTCTTCATGTCCGGATTTCTGATTACATTTAATTGAAAGGACTGGCATCTCAAAAAACAGGTCCGTTGAAATTATTTATGTCGGGAACAGTCTGTCTCAATTGCAATCACAACAATCTTCCGGAAAATCTTTTTTGTGCCAATTGCGGGCAGAAAATAAATATTCACCGCATTTCCTGGCATGAAATAACCCACGATGCAATACATTATTTTACTCATGCTGATAAAAGTATATTCCATCTTCTCGGAAAACTTCTTTCAAAACCGGGGATTGTTGCGAGAGAGTACCTGGCAGGGAAACGTACCAGCTATTTTAAACCCCTGAATTTTTACTTACTTGTTGCGGCAGTGCTCGTTTTCATGACGAGCTTTTTTTTAGCGGAACCTGTACAAAGCCGCCGCCCACGGACGGGACCTGCCGGTTCCACTGAAATCAGTGAATCGCAAAGTGAAGAAAAAAGGGCAATTTTTAAAAGAAGTGAAAAAGTAAACAGGTTTATTGGCAAATATTCAAATGTGGTGAATATGGTAGCTATGCCTGCATTCACTTTTTTCCTTTTCCTGTTTTATTATAAAGGACCTTATAACTACACAGAGCATCTTGTTTCAAATATGTACTTTGTTGGCTTTATAATGCTTTTTTATTCATTAGTGACTGTACCGCTGAGGTATTTTATAAAAAATCCCTGGATCAGTCTCGCGGTATTGGGCGTATTTTTTGTTTTTGAAATTCTGTATCGCGGAATAGCCTATTATCAGCTGATGAACCGGAAAGGGAATAAATACCTCTTCAAAGCGATTGGAGTTTCACTTTTATTATCCTTCATCTGGGTTGTAACTGTGATGCTCTTCGTAGGCTATTATATCAGATATGGGTTTTGAAATCTTTGCACGGATAAGCCAGGAATTTTTTATCTGAAAAAAATAAATCCAGCTCCCAGCAGTGTCAGGATTAATACGACTTTCCGGTAGCTATTGTCTCTTATCCTGTTTACAATTTTTAAGCCCAGCCAGAAACCAACTATTAGGGCAGGAAAAAGGTAGAGATCAGTAAGAAGCGTTGCGCCGGTAATATTCTTCCAGAAAACAACCTGAAAGGGAAGTTTAAAAAGATTAATAATGAGAAAAATCCAGGCGGCAGTACCAATAAAATCATTCTTTGGAATGCGCATGGCCAGGAAATAAATATTTGCAAAAGGCCCGGCGAGGTTACCAAGCATGGTGGTAAATCCGGAAATCAATCCCATAACGGAAACGAACAGGCGATTATCGGGTATCTTGATGTCTTTTTTTATTTCAAGAAGGATCATGATCACCGCCACCAGTACTATGATGACCGCCATTATCCTGCTGAAAACAACTTCATTTAAATCTTCACCAATATATACGCCTAATAAAATACCTATCACCATCCATGGCATCAGCCGCCAGAAATGGGCCCATTTTGCATGGCGGTTATAATAAAATACCGCCGCCATATCGCCAACGCAAAGTAGCGGAAGTACTATTCCTGTTGATAATTTTCCTCCAAAAACCAGTGCCATCCGCGCTACATTCATCATGTCCAGCCCTTTCAGCCCTGATTTTGCAAGACCAATGATAAAAGCTGCCGATAAAACCAGAAACCAGTTCAGAATGGAAGGATGGAAAGGGAGTTCAGTGAGCATACAAAGGTTCGAGTGCCAAAAATAACCTTTGATTCATTTCTACCCGCAGGTTTTTCAAGGACTTTGTCTTAGCCTGAAATTATGCAATGGTTTGATCCATTTCATTCCTTAACTGTTTGTAAAGACAATTCGTCGTAGATACCCAATCATTCCGCACCATGATACATCCTTTAAACAGCATCCATAACCATTTGTTTCAATGCATTGCATGATGCTTGCAGTCTTCCGGACTATTGCCTGAAGTTTATAGGTCTTTACAAAATAGCATACAGGCATTTGTTGGTACCCTGCTACCAAAGTACTCTTTGAGAAAGCATAACTTTTTCAGACTTGTTTCATCAATCTCCTTGCGGGTTTTCCTTTGAAGAAAGCTTTAAAAGGTACT
>JAATGW010000484.1 GCA_015654495.1 Chitinophagales bacterium | reverse complement strand
ATTTCCTGCCTGGGATTATTTGGTTTGGCATCTTTCACAGAAGACAGAAGAATATAGGAACTGGGCATACGAAAAGTAGTTGGCGCTTCCGTAGGTAATCTGGTCTTTATGCTATGCAGCAACTTTACCAAACTTGTGGCTATCGGATTAGTTATCGGGATCCCCGTTGCATGGTATCTGAGTGCCGGTTATTTAGCGGGATATGCTTTCCATGTAGATAATAGTTTGTGGGTTTTTGTTCTCACTGCCGTCGCTATAATGCTTATTGCAATAATGACAGTAGCATACCAGGCAGTCCGGGCGGCGTTGGCTAATCCTATTGAGAGTTTAAGAATGGAATGACTCTAACGTTCTACGTTAAACGTTCAACGTTCAACGTAAAACAGCCAGTGTAAAGTGGAAAGGGAACCGTTCATTCGTGATGAAAGAATATAAAGTGACTCTATGAATAGCTTAGGATTACGTTCAACGTTCAACGTTCAACGTTGAACATCCAGTGTAAAGTGGAAAGGGGACAGTTCATTCGTGATGAAAGAATATATAGTGACTCTTTGAATAGCTTAGGATCACGTTGAACGTCAAACGTTCAACGTTAAACATAAATTATGTTGCATAACTATTTCAAAACTGCATTTCGTTTCCTGTTAAAAAACAGGACGTTCAGCTTTATTAATATAGCGGGATTAGCCTGTGGCACTTTGTGCTGCCTCTATATTCTTTTATATGTGCGGCAACAATACAGTTATGATAAACATCATCCCGATGCAGATCGCATTTATCGGATTACTTCTGCTTTGCAGCTGCCGGGGGATAAACATGTGAATGCAACAGTTTCCCCGCCAACAGCACCGGCAATGAAAAATGATTTTGCTGAAGTGGAACAATTTACAAGGGTAATCCCTTCGTTAGGTGTTTCTCAATACCTGATCCATTACGGGGAAAATTCTTTTAGTGAAAAATCGGTTGTATTTGTTGATTCTACTTTTTTCGATGTATTTGCTTTTCATTTTATCAGAGGTGGCGGTGCTGAAGCGCTCACAGAGCCATATACGGTTGTTCTAACAAAAGCACTCGCTAATAAAATTTTCGGAACTGATGATCCGCTGGGTAAAAAGATAATTCTTGAATATTCCTACGGAAAAGACAATTATACTGTAGGTGGAGTGATAGATGAAAGCTTCGGCAAATCCCATATACACGCCAACATCTTTATTACAATGAACGGAGGTGGTATGGGGACTTATGCACGCAACAATGATTCCTGGGCTGGCAATAATTTCGCTTATTCCTACATAAAATTAAAGCCTTCGGTTGATGTCCGGTCGCTTGAATCCAAACTGCCCGTTTTTCTTAAGAAATACGGACAGGAACAATTGAAGGCATTGGGGATGGAAAAACAGTTGCACCTGCAGCCGGTGATATCCATCCATACAACAACCGGATTTGAAAATGAACTGGAAAAAATTTCCAATCCGCGGTTTCTGAATATTTTAATATTGATTGCAGCACTCATACAAATTATCGCATGCATCAATTTCATGAATCTTTCTACTGCACGTTCATCCATAAGAGCTAAAGAAGTGGGTGTAAGAAAAGTAATCGGCGCCGGTAAATTTCAACTGATCAGGCAATTTCTAACTGAGTCGTTACTGCTTTCATTTATTGGCGTGCTTGTCGCCATTCCTTTACTCTTGATTTTACTTCCCTACCTGAATCAGATAACGAATGCAGAAATATCATTATCATTTATTTCTGATTACCGGGTATGGCTTTTATTGGCGGGATTGATTGTATTAACTGGTATAATTGCCGGAAGTTATCCTGCATTTTTCCTCTCTGCTTTCCAGGCAATAAAAGTATTGAAAGGGAATTTTACGAACGGGGTATCTGCAGCTGGTATTCGTCGCGCCCTTGTAGTTTTTCAGTTTGTATTATCAGTCACGCTGATCTTCGGCATCCTGGTGATTTACTATCAACTGAACTATATAAAGAATAAAGACCTCGGATTCGAAAAAAACCAAAAACTAATTTTCACATTTCATACTGAGGAGACGAGGAAAAAGAGTGAGGCTTTTGCAGAAAACCTGCGCCGGTTTGCAGAAGTTAAATCTGTAAGCAGGGCGAATAATTATTTAAGTCAGTCCCTATTAACTGACTGGACCTTTTACCGCGCCGGTGAAACAATGGCTACAGGACAGATAGCTGAATTCATGGTTACTGACCAGTATTTTACTGAAGCAAACGGAATTAAACTGATCGCGGGCCGCAATTTCAGACTACATGATTCAGGCAGAGTACTGATCAATGAGACCATGATGAAAAAAATGGGGCTGACTACTGAAACCGCTGCTGGCACAAACATTTATACGAAATACATGAATCAGGAACCCGGCCGTTTTGAAATTGCAGGGGTTATGAAAGATTTTAATTTCAAATCATTACATGAGGAAATAAAGCCGATGCTTTTAATGTTCAATGATAAACACCCAAATCTGTCAAACATCATCGTCAATGCAAATTCTGCCACTTACAAAACCTTCCTGGGAAAAATTGAAGGCCTGTGGAAACAGCAGTTCCCTGAAGCACCCTTTGAATATTCTTTTCTGGATGATGAAGTCCAAAAAATGTATGAATCTGAAATCACATTATCCAATATAATTAATGCGTTTACTGCAATTGCCATTTTTATTTCCTGCCTCGGGCTTTTTGGCCTGGTTAGTTTCAGCGCAGAAAACAGGAAAAAGGAAATCGGGATTCGCAAAGTATTGGGGGCAAGTATATCAGGCATTACCGGTCTTCTGGCACGGGATTTTATAAAGCTGGTGGTTGTTGCAATTCTGATAGCCGCTCCAGTTGCATGGTGGGCAATGAATGAATGGTTACAGAATTTTGTTTATAAAATCACAATTGTTTGGTGGATGCCGGTAATAGCTGGTGTTATTTCGATTGTGATTGCTGTTTTCACGGTGAGCTTTCAGGCAATAAAAGCAGCGATGGCGAATCCGGTCCAGAGCTTGCGGGCGGAATGAATTCTACGTTCTACGTTAAACATTAAACGTGTAACGTTAAACGTTTAACGTAGAACAGCCAGTGTAAAGTGGAAAGGGTATGATTCACTCGTGATGAAAGAATTATATAGTCTCTCTATGAACCGCTTAGGATCACGTTGAACGTTCAACGTTTAACGTTTAACTTCTTAAATTCTAAACTTAAAAATATGGTCCGGAATTACTTCATTGTCGCCTGGAGAAATCTGCTGAAGAATAAAACCCTTTCAGCAATTAAGATTATCGGATTGAGTATAGGACTTACAGTTTGCATGCTGATGTTTCTTTACTCCAAAGATGAATTGAGTTTTGATCGCTTTCATGCGAATCGCGATAATATCTTCAGGGTTATACAGGATATGGACATCTCCGGTCAACCCAGAAATAAACTCAGCATCACACAGAAACCGCTCGGCGAAGCATTTGAAAAAGAAATCCCTGAAGTACAGGCTTCCTGCAGGATGCTTGATATCCCGGTTACCATCAAATTAAAAAATGAAATATTCCAGGAGAAACCATTGACTGCCGACAATAATTTCTTCACTGTCTTCAGTTTTGATCTGCTGCAGGGCGATCCCAAAACAGCATTAAAAGATATGTATTCCATTGTGCTGACAACATCCGCTGCAGAAAAATATTTCGGAACGGAAGATGCGATGGGCAAAACAATCCAGCTGAAAACCCGCGACGAATTTGAAAATTTCACAGTTACCGGCATTGCTGCAGAAACACCGGAAAATTCTACTGTTCGTTTTACAATGCTCGTACCTTTTGAATTTTTCAAAAAAGGAAATAAACATGATGGATGGATCGGAGGAACGCTGAATACTTTTCTGCTACTGAAACCTGGCGCAGATCCCAATTCTGTAACTCCAAAAATGCAGGCCATTTTCGATAAGAATACCAGGGAAATGATTGCCGAAGCAGAAAAAGAACAAAAGCTTAAGGTCAGTATCCAATTGGGCCTGCAGCCACTTAGTGATATCCATCTGAATAAGGAACTCGGTGCACATAACGGTCTTACAGAGACTAGCACGCCCGCCTATTCTTATATACTTACAGGAATTGCGATTTTTATCCTGATCATAGCCGCAATCAATTTCATCAACCTCTCGATCGGACAATCACTCAAGCGTAGCCGGGAAATCGGGATCAGAAAAGTAGTTGGCGGAAGCAGAAAACAACTGGTCGGGCAATTCCTCACAGAGTCATTCCTGGTTTCCTTGCTTGCATTTGTACTCGCCATAGTTTTTGCAGCGACCCTGCTCCCGATGTTCAATGACTTGTCTTCAAAAAAGCTCTCACTCTCCTATCTCTCCGATGGCTGGCTCTATGCGGGTATGTTTGCGCTCCTTGTTGTCACCGCATTTCTTGCCGGAGTATATCCTGCGCTGGTGCTTTCCGGATTTAATATGCTGAATGTTTTATGGGGAAGAAAAAAGCTGATGGGGAAGAATTATTTCGCCAGGGGGTTAATCGTTTTTCAATTTACACTCGCGATTTTTCTTATTATTGCGACAATCGCCGTATATACCCAGCTTGATTTTCTTTTGAAACAGGACCTGGGTTATAGCAGCAAAAACCTGGTGCGCATAGATCTGCCCTTCAGTGATAAAAATGATCTGCTTGTTGCGAGATTCAAACAGGAACTATCGGGGAAAAATGGCATCGAAACAATCACCACCCGCAATATAGGTCGGTGGGGAAGCGGCGTTTGGGCTGATGGCAAACAAATTAATATAGATAAGAATGTGATTGACGATAATTTTTTTACAGCCTTTAAAATTCCATTGGTTGAGGGCAGGAATTTCTCACCTGAGTTCCCGTCAGACAGCGCTGGTTCAGTAATTGTCAACGAAACATTTGTAAAAGAAGCCGGATGGAAAGGATCAGCACTCGGGTATATAGTGGAAAATATGGAAGACAAAAAGAAATACACGATCGTCGGCGTCATCAAAGATTATCATTATGCTTCTCTGAAAGAAAAAATCGGCTCGCAGGTATTTTTTCGTGCACCTGAAACAGATTTTGGTCAGCTCTGGGTTAAACTTAAACCCGGAAACACACCGGCAACACTGGGTTCAATTGCTGAAACATTCCGGAAACTCTCTCCCTTCTATCCGTTTACTTATAATTTTATTGATGATATCAACGCAAAAAACTATTCAGCGGAAATGAAATGGAAAAAAATTCTCAGTATTTCATCGCTCATTTTCATTTTCATTTCCTGCATCGGATTACTTGGTCTTGTCATGCTTTCTGTTGAACAACGTACACGCGAAATAGGTATCAGAAAAATTATGGGTGCAGCGGCAATCCGTATTGTAATGATCATTTCAAAAGAATTTACCTGGCTGGTGCTGATCGCTTATTTGATTGCATTACCACTGGCGGTATATACTGTACATGCGTGGCTGCAGGATTTTCCATATCGCACAGAAATGCATTGGTGGATTTTCGGATTTGCCGGATTATTCATTATTTGTCTTGCCTGGCTTACGATATGTTACCAGGCAATTAAAGCAGCGCTTGCAAATCCGGTAAATAGCCTCCGAAGAGAGTAAGGAGGCAGGAGTAAGCAGGCAGGAGGAAATACGAGTCGGGAGCCGGAAGTCGGGAGTCGGGAGTCTGGTGTCGGGAGTCGGGGTCTGCCAGATTTGTAGTTGATAGGTTCATCGCGTTTAAAATTGCCGCCTATACTAATTATTAGCTGCCAGGCAAGGAGATCTTGTAGCTGCAGGCCCGACGATTTTTTACATTTTGAAGAAAATGACAAATATCATGATCGGAAAATAAATTAAAAATGCTCTTACATTATTTAAAAATACTGCTCCGGCACAACTCCCGTCACAAAGGTTTTGCATTAATCAACCTGGCAGGCCTTGTTATTGGCACGACGGTATGTATGCAAATTTTCATTTTTGTAAAGTATGAAATTGATTTTGATGGCGCTCACAAAAATAATATTTACCGGGTTTATGAGAACAGAAAGGAAGCTGGCGACATACATGCGCAAAAGATCGGTCAAACTGCTTTTCCATTAGCGCCTGCACTAAAAGCAGCTATTCCTGAAATAAAAAATTATGCAAGAGTTATTGTTTGGGAAAACACACCGTTTACTGCTGAAGGCAGAGAGCCGGTTACAGGAACCGCTTATGCAGTCGACAATAGTTTTCTGGACATGTTTAATTTTCCAATGCTCAGGGGGAACAAAAATTCAGCATTGCAGAAACCGAACAGTATTATTCTGACGGAAGATTTCTCGAAACGCATGTTTGGCAATAATGATCCTGTTGGCATCAGGATCAGAAATGAAGGCCGCGACACTACTGAGTTTCTGGTTACGGGAGTATTGCATAATATACCTGCTCAGTCCCATCTTCAGTTTGATGCACTTTATTCGCGGAATACGATTGGCCGGCTGGACAGTATGAATGACTGGAGTATGAGCTGGATGTTCACTTACCTCGAACTGACTGAAGACGCCGGCCTGAAAAATCTTGAACATAAAATCACTGGTATTTTCAACAGTCATCTTAATAAAGAAAGTTCCATCAGTTCATCATTGTTTTTGCAAAAACTGGATCAGGTTCATCTGTACTCAAACGGCATCTCCCGGGATTTCCTGAATACAAAGAAATTCAATGGCGGCTATATTATACCGTTGGTCGCCATTGCCCTGATTGTACTCATTATGGCAATAATAAATTACATCAACCTCAATATTGCTCAGTCTTTCACCAGAGCGAAAGAAGTGGCGGTACGAAAAACGAGCGGGGCTGGCAGAAACCAGGTGGCGTTGCAATTTTTCCTGGAAACCATCTTTGTTTCCATGGTCGCATTGCTGATCAGTATTTTCCTGATTCAGTTATTGCTGCCATTGTTTAGCCGGCTTAGCGGAAGAGTGTTTACACTCAATCTATGGACAGAGTCGGGCTTTCTATTAATATTCGGTGGAATCGCTGTAATTACAGGTGTACTTTCAGGTATTTTTCCGGCGCTTGCTATTTCCAACCTGCAGCCAGTGCGTGTGTTGAAGGGTAATATCTGGCTCAATCCCCGTTCCTCTCTGCGACATGCACTGGTGATCATTCAGTTTACCGCTTCAATAGCCCTTACCATGATCAGTATGAATGTATTTCGCCAATTGAAATACATCCGGAATTATGATACGGGATTCAGTAGTAACAATGTGATTGTTATTCCGGTTGCTTATACTGACAGGGAAAAAGAAATTGCATTGATAGAACAAATAAGGCAAACAAGGGGCGTGTCGGATGCAACCGGAGCCTTGCGCAGGCTGGGCAAGAGTATCGATCGTAACCAGGTAATTTTTGAAGGTGAGAATGAAAATGCTTTGCTGCAATGCAGCACCATGTTCGTGGATTTCAACTATTGCTCGTTTTATAAAATCCCCTTTCTGGCAGGTCGGGATTTATCCCCTGTCTATGGCGCCGACAGAAAAAGGCAATCTTACATTATCAACGAAACATTAGCCCGAATGCTGATCAGTAAAACCAAACAGCCTACCGGAGAGTTAAATACGCTGATAGGGAAAAATTTTCGCTATCAATTTGATGATGAATTCGGGAAGATCGTAGGTATTGTACGTGATTTTAATTTCAATTCCCTGCATCAGAAAATTGAACCACTGTGTATGACCTACCAGGATGAATATTATTTCAGTGATTTGTCTGTACGGATTGATTTACAACATGTACAACAATCGTTATCAACATTGGAATCTGTTTGGAAAAAGCACCTTCCTAATCAACCCTTCAGTTATTATTTTCTGGATAAGCAATTGGAACAATTGTACATGTCTGAAACACAGACCAGCATGTTTGTAGCCATATTTGCATCGCTTTCTTTTGCTGTAGCCTGTCTCGGAATCATTGCCATGACTGCATTTAATTTAAGAAGAAGGGTAAAAGAAATTGGCGTGCGTAAGGTACTCGGGGCAGGAATTGAGAGTATAGTAGTATTACTGTCGGTAGGTTTTATTAAACTCATCTTCGTTAGTATTATAATTGCAATTCCGATAGCCTGGCTGGTGACAGAATTATGGATGCAAAACTTTGCCTATCGTGCAGGGATTTCCTGGACACTATTTTTCTTTACAGGTTTGAGTGCGATTTGCATAGCATTATTAACAATAGGGTTTCAAACGATAAAGGCAGCGAGAGCGAATCCGGTGGAGAGCTTGCGCACCGAATAACGTTGAACGTTTAACGTTCAACGTTTAACGTTCAACAGCCAGTGGGTAGTTTATAGTTTTCGTTGTTTGAGCTTTGTTGGGTTATCATGGACTGATTTTACCTTTGCCGTCCGGGAAACACCAATAACATAGGCATAAGTTCCTTGGGGCAATTTGAGGGTAAATGATGCGAACAGCGTTTAAAATGGAGCAACTTGCGTGCTGCCTGTAAGCCCTCCAAAACATCACTACCGTTCTAATTTCATATCTTTGTAAATCTAAGACGCCAGGCAATGAACACAATCCGAATTAATGTAAACAAGCAAATGGATGGATATTCTTTTAGTATTTCGCCATCCATTCGAGAACTTATTAAAAAGCTTTTTCCAACTGCACATCCTGCTAATAATATTTTCGTCGCTTATGATATAAAAAGCGATTTTGAAATTTATTATGGTAAACTGGAGACCTATATTTTCCCTGCTTTACTAGGAGTTGACAATGAAAACGATTTGAAGAAATTAGATGAAATTCAGTTTATCGATACTCAGACAGGAAATGTTTTACATAAAATGACACTGCGTGACCAAAAAGTTTAATCAGTATTTAGGCAAGGCAGGACATTTAACTATAATGTCTGAGTTTCTAATGCTTGGTTGGAATGTTGCAATTCCTGAAGTTGATATTGGCGACGATATATTTGTAGTGCAGGACGACAATGGAACATTAAGAAGGGTTCAGGTAAAAACTTCTACATCTACGACCAGAAAATCAAGCTTCAGCGGACAATTTAGTGTATCTGTAAAGAATCTTGGTAACATCACAAATAGTCTCGCCTACTACATTTTCATTGTGAGACATAATAATGAGTGGTCAACGCCAGTAGTAATAAGACAAGACTTTTTACTTGACCATTTTGAAAATAATAAGGTAGGGGCTGAAGCCAATGGGAATGTAACTTTTTACTTTTCTTATGCTGGCGAAAAAGTTGAATGTTCGGGTCAGGATTTTACAAAGTATGTAAGAGACTTTACTGATTTTCCACAAATTCAACATTAACGAAGCCTGGCAGGCAACAACAAACGTTCAACGTTTAACTTTTACACAAGTGGTATCTCCATGTTCATAGCCACTTCTCATCTTTGACCATGCCCGCCGGTCGGCGGGAATAAACCTTAAACCCATGTTTAAGAATCTCCTGCTTGTAGCCATACGTAATCTGAAAAAAGATAAATCGTATAGTGTACTGAATATCCTTGGCCTTACTATCGGGATAACATTCAGTCTTTTCCTGATCTTTTATGTGATCGATGAACTCAGTTTCGACAGGTATCACGCAAAATCAGATAATATCTACCGGATTGTTGCTGATATCAATGAGCCTGATAATAAAATGAAATGGGCGAATACCCAGTTTCCATTAGGTCCAACCTTGAAAAATGAATATCCGGAGGTGCAGGATGCTGTAAGGTTTGTGAATAACGGGCGCACCATGTATAAAAACGGGGAGCTTAAAATCTATGAAGACAAGGTTTTTTATGTCGACAGTAATATGTTCAATGTATTTGCACACAAATTCATTGAAGGCAATCCAAAAACTGCATTGATTGAACCGAGATCCCTGGTGCTTACAAAAACAACAGCTGAAAAATTCTTTGGAAAAAATACAAATGCTGTCGGAAAAACTTTACAGAACAGCAGCGGTGAAACATTCAATGTTACAGGAGTCATTCAGGATGTACCGAAAAATTCGCATATTTTATACAATATCCTGATTTCACGAAATACATTACCTGCAGATTTCGCCAATAACTGGGGTGGCTTTGGCTTCTATACTTATGTAGTTCTGAAGCCAAATGTGAGGGCTGAAGAATTTGAAAAAAAACTGGTGCCGATGTACGACAAATACATGGCGCCGATTTTCAAACAGTATAATATCGGCATAAAATATCGTGTAATGCCCATCACTTCTATTCACCTTCATTCTGATTATAATGGTGAGCCGGAAGAACTGGGCAGCATGTCCTATATCTATATTTTTTCAGCTGTTGCATTGTTTATGCTGATCATCGCCTGTATCAATTATATGAATCTCACTACAGCAAGATCAGCGCGCAGGGCAAAAGAAATCGGCATCAGAAAAGTTTCCGGATCGAAAAAAAGTCAGCTGGTAACCCAGTTTCTTGTTGAGTCAGTAGTTACGGCATCAATAGCACTTATTCTTAGTGCAGGTTTTGTGGCATTGTTACTGCCTTATTTCAACAATATTGCCGGAAAATTTATTTCGATACAGACATTATTTCAACCGGCAACCATTGGTATCCTGATTTTCATAATAATTTTTGTAGGACTTCTGGGTGGAAGTTATCCTGCATTTTATCTTTCCGGATTTAATCCGCTAT
>JAATGW010000499.1 GCA_015654495.1 Chitinophagales bacterium | reverse complement strand
TAGTTCATAGTTCATAGTTCTTAGTTCATAGTTCATAGTTCCTCAACGTTAAAACTGCCGGCAGGCAGGCGTTCAACGTTGAACATCTAACCTAAGGGTTCTGTTACTGTTCCTGTTCCTGTTCCTCTTTCTGTTACTGTTACTGTTTCTGTTTCTGTTTCTCTTCTTTTTCCTCTTTTTCTTGCTCTTTCCTCTTTCTGAATCATGCAGATATTGACTTTCTCAATCCAAACTCCGCGGAACAATTACCGGGTTATCGCCGGAAAACGGATTGAAATAATAGGCTCCGCTGTATTTGCCAAAATGAGCATTGAGCGAAGATGCCCGCGCTGTGCAGGTTTAACGTTTAACGTTGAACCTTAAACGTTAAACATCTAACAACTATTTAACTATGAACTAAAAACTACTTCTTCGTACTTCGCACTCCGGCCTTCGCACTTCAAAATATTTGTCTGTTTACAACATAATAGGCCTACCTTTACCCGGATAGATAAAAACACTTCAACATTCAGTCTGGATCAGTAACGATTCTTACTCTCACTACAGTAAAAATTTTCTCCTCTTTTCTATTTGCTGCTGTTTTTTTATCGGAAACTTTTTCAATTTAATAGTATTGTATTATGAACATGTACGTATCAAACCTGGGCTATCAGACTTCAGAAGCTGACCTCCGGAAATTATTCGAGCCTTTCGGACAGGTATCATCAGTAAAAATCATTACAGACAGGGACACAGGCAACAGTCGTGGTTTCGGATTTGTAGAGATGGATTCAAAGACAGACGCCGAAGCTGCTATGGGCAAAATCAACGGTCAGGAATTTGGTGGCCGCGCCATTTCCGTGAGCGAAGCACGCGAAAAACCCAAGAACACTAATAAAAGCCGCTGGTAAAAACAGCCAAGATTTATTCTTTAAGGAAGCCACTGAAAAGTGGGCTTCCTTTTTTTATTCGATGATCTGAATATCACAGCCAGGCCTCAGAGAAAATTGCAAACCCTCAAGTCGGATCGCTGAAGCAAAAACACCAGAATACCAGTGGGTGTGCTTCACGCCCATCTTGTCAACCGGAATACTTGCGCCTGAAAGCGATGGATGACGTTTTTTGTCTACTAAATTAGTAGAAAATAAAAAATCTCCTATATTGCCTGTCAAATTATCTGTTGAATGCGATTCAGGATACTCGCCCTGATAATAGGATTACCACTGATAGCTAAAAGCCAGGACTACTATACCCATGGGCTTTTCTGGGGTCGACTGGTATTGGCGGATACGATTAATGCGCGGTTGAGAATGGAGCTTCTGCTTCAAAAAAGAACCCAGACAGATGGAAGCGGCGACAATGATATATTCGCAGCTCCGCAATTCAACAGTGTATGGTATTGGGTGAATTTTTCGTTAAGTCCGAAAATCAAAATCGGAGTTTCTCCTTTTGGCTATTTTGAAAGTTATGTACTGAACACAAAACCATCCGATGCTGCGTTGAAGCCGGTAAAAGAATTCCGCTGGTCAGCAAGATTAGAACATGAAAACAAGGGAAGGATCGTCAATCTTACAAACAGGTATAACCTCGAATACCGCCTCAGGGATCTGCAGAATAATGGGCATTACCAGCCCAACTGGCGGGTTCGCTATATGGTAAAATTAGAAAAACCTGTCATGGCTATCTTTTCATCAAAACGACCAGTCGTTTTTACTTTATATGATGAAATATTTCTTCAGTTCGGAAAAGCTGTAAACGGGAATCCGAATATATTCGACCAGAACCGCCTTTATATAGGAGCTGCCTATGAGGTTATAACCAATGTTAAACTGAACATGGGTTATATTTATGGTTTTCAGGAAAGAAATTCAGGGAAAGAATTCGATCGCAGCAATCTTTTTTGGGTGATTTTAACTTTTGACAATATACTTTCCCAATTTCTCAGAAAAGATAAACTATGAAACATTAACGTTGAACGTTTAACCTTAAACGTTCAACCTATCATTTTAAACACTATCTTTGCGGTTCTTATATGTTACTCCCGCACTGAGTTTGTTTTGTTTTCCATTCAAATGCCGTGGTGGCTTAACGTGAGGCAGGTAAAGTATCAGCATTTTCGCTGATAGCCTTACTACTTTTTTAACCAAATAATTTTCACTTTGTCATTTAACAATTTAGCGCTTATTGAGCCTATAATGAAGGCTTTAAGCATCGAAGGCTATACAAAGCCAACCCCTATTCAGGAACAATCCATTCCTGTCGTGTTATCCCGCAGAGACCTGCTTGCCTGTGCACAGACCGGTACCGGTAAAACAGCTGCATTCTCTCTTCCGCTCCTTCAGCTCATGCACGAAGAAAGCATGGAACAAAGAAGGGAATCGGGCAGAAGGACTATTAAAACCCTTATTCTGACACCTACAAGAGAACTTGACTTGCAGATCGGAGCCAGTACTTCGGCTTATTCAAACTACATGTCGCTGAAAAATGTGGC
>JAATGW010000611.1 GCA_015654495.1 Chitinophagales bacterium | reverse complement strand
TTTTTACATCAAGCATTGTCAGAAAGCGCGGAGTGTATCTGAAATTAAACAAAGAGTCTTTTGTAACAGTCATTACTTTTCTGTAATATTCGAACGACTGATGAGACGGACGAAACACAGCACTTGATAAAAGCCTGGCTTTTTCAAAAAATGTTGGCGGTGTTGACAGACCTTTTCTGCCTTCATAGGCACCTGAAAGTAATACCAGGCCTGCGATTTCATCCGGAACTGCATTTGCAACGCAAATAGCAGAAGCTACTCCCAGGCTATGACCTAAAACAATTATTTTGGAAAATCCAAGACTTTTGATATAACGGACTGACTCAGCTAAATCCGCTATCCATCTTTCTTTTCCCGGCGAATCACCCCTGTTTCCGCCCGACAAGCCATGTCCGCGATAATCCATAGCAAATGTTGTATATCCTCCTTTTGATAGAGGCACGCCACCCATATTATAGGCTCCGCCATAAGCTGTTATTCCATGTAAAATCAATACAGCAATATCTTTTTTTGCAGGTGTAAGGCTGTCCGGATTCCATCTCCACAGAAAAATAGTTTCACCATCTGTTGTGGTAAACTGATCATGTGGCCCTGAAAATTTTTTCCTCAGATCGGCGGCCTTTTCAGTTGAGATCCCGGCATGATTTGTTCTGGATGTAGTTGGAAGAAAGGCGAGGATCAATCCAAAAATAAAGACCGCAACAACGAGGAAGATCAAAGAGTAAATTATTTTTTTAAATATATTCTTCATATCAGATTTCTTTATCCGGCAATTTTGAATCGCTTCCGGCTATATTGTTAAAGCTGATTTTTTGACTTGCGATTTATTGTAAGGCCGGATTATCCAATAAGCTCATTTAATTGCAGCACAACCGTCGACAATAATACCAACGCCATTGATATAACCGGCTTCGTCCGATGCTAAAACCAGAAGTTATTTTTTCTTCCAATCTTTTTATGTTTTCGGGAATTGATTCAAATATTTCTGTTACGATTAAAGTCCGGATTTTGTAACTGTATAATTTATCTGTCCATAATTTCCATACAATGCTACAATAGATGTGTTTTAAGTTGTTCATAAGGAAGGTTTCTGACTTACAGGATATTCAGCTAATATTATTAAATATCGGGCAAATTAAATAAAACCTGTTCTACAAAATATGCGGGTGGGGTTATTGGGCTGCATTCTATTATGCTGCCCAACGCATCATCCTGATTCTGGCATTGGGTCTGCCTTTCTACGAATCTGATTGGGAAAGATAGACGAGCCGTTTGTCTTCCAGGGATTTTTCACCGCCTGGCAGTATGGGTATGACCGGATCCGTAACTTAGGTCAGTTTTAAAATATGTTATTCAGGAATATCTAAATTTGAATATAGATTTGTATCAAAAAATATTGGGATGGCAGAACTGAAAACAAAAGCAACGAAGGAAGATGCTTATGCATTCATTGAAAAAATTCCTGAAGAGCAGCGGAGAAAAGATGCCCTTGTTATCATCGAAATGATGAAAAAGTCAACAAATTCAGAACCCAGAATGTGGGGTCCGGCCATCATCGGTTTTGGTGATAAGGTTTTGAAGTATCCGAATGGGCGGGAGCTGGATTGGTTTAAGATCGGGTTCTCACCAAGAAAGGCAAATTTTGCCTTTTATATCAGTTCTAATATTGAAGAAATGGCGCCTTCGTTAAAGAAATTAGGAAAATATAAAACAGGGAAGGGCTGTTTGTATATTAATAAACTGGAAGACATTGATCTCAGGATTTTAAAGGGTATGGTAGATATTGGTGCAAAGAGAAAATAGTTCCTGTTTTCCTTGGTTTGACGTGCTATTTTACCACATAGCAAGATAAAAAACATAGGAATAACCTGCAAGGGACTCAAAAGCGAATCAGAATTATTTCACGTAAAACGTATAACGTAGAACGTATAACGTAGAACCTCACTCACTTCTCAGACTGATCACCGGATTTGCAATTGCCGCTTTTATTGCGTGATAGCTTATGGTAATGAGTGTGATCAGCATTGTTACCACTGCCGTTATTAAGAATAAATCTGCACTTAACGGTATCCTATAGGCGAATCCATTAAGCCAGTTGCTCATTATCCAGATCACCAATGGGAAGGCAATGCACATAGCAATCGCTACAAGCCGCACAAATTCTTTTGACAGAAGAATAGAAACCTGGCCTACGGTCGCACCAACTACTTTCCGGATACCGATTTCTTTTTGCCTGCGTGTTGCTGTGAATGCCGTGAGTCCGAATAGCCCTAAACAGGAAATGAGAATAGCAAGACCGGAGAAATACCTGGCCAGCACCGATACACGTTGTTCCGAAACATACAGAGCACGGTAATCTTCATCCAGGAACCTATAGTCAAAATCCAAATTCGGTGCAAATCCGGCAAAGGCTTTTTGTATCTGTGGAATTGTGGTTTGTTCTGCGCCTTTTTGTAACCTTACCATGATATTGGGAGCTACAGGATATATCTGAAAAAAGCAGGGTTTAAGGGGCTCGTAAAGCGATTCGAAATTGAAATCTGCAGCAATGCCCACGATCTGTTTATCCATACCCCAAAACCTCACAGTTTTACCGACGGGGTTTTTCAGACCCATCATTTTTATTGCTGTTTCATTAAACACGATTTCATTGCGTGCATTATTATCAGCTGAAAAATGCCTGCCATCAATAATTTTTATACCTGCCGTTTCCAGAAAATGAGCACCAACTTCAAGGTTGGCAAAATCGATGTCCATCCCCTGATCTTTTCCTGGCCACTCAAAACCTGAAATACCACCATGATCGCCTGTAAGGTTATGCGCAAAACTGGAAGTACTGACAATACCCGGGATATTCTGCAAACGCTGTACAAAGCCTGCAGCTGCGGCCATTTTTGTGGAATCAAATTCCAATGGGATTTCAAAATGAATCACATTTTCACGTTCATAACCCAGGTTTTTGGTTTGTATAAAATTAAGCTGCCGGTATACGATGAGTACAGCAGCTATGAATATGATGGAAATAGCAAACTGAAACACAACCAGTCCTTTTCTCACTATTATCTGCAGAATTGAAGTATCGAATTTGCCTTTCAAAACCGTCAATGGATTGAAACCGGATAAATACAAAGCGGGATAACTGCCTGCTGCGATTCCGGTTATCAATGTTACGGCGAGCACTGCTGAAATTCCGGTCCACCCTAATTTTATCTGAAGTGATTTGCCAGTGATTTCATTGAATACAGGCAATGCCAGATACACCAACGCAATTGCAACAATCAGGGATAGAAATGTCATGAGCAGGGATTCACTGAGGTATTGCATGATCAGTGATCCGCGGCCGGCACCTACCACTTTTCTGATCCCCACTTCCTTCATTCTCCTTGATGCTTTGGCGGTAGAGAGGTTCATGAAATTGATACAGGCGATGATCAGAATAAATATGGCAATAAAAGAGAACAGTTTTACATAAATGATTCTGCCACCAGCCTGCACACCGTTTTCGTATATGCCATGGAGGTAACGTTCTGAAAATTTTGCAAGGAAAAGCTGATGCGGGTTCTGTTTGACTTTTGTTTTCAGGAAATCACTTATTTTCTTACTCACAACTTCAGCATTCGTTCCCGGTTTCAGAATTACATAGGTATGCGGGTCACTATTCGAAAACTTCAGCAGATTCGGCCTGCGTTCCAATACAAGTGCGAAATTGAAAAGCAGGTCCGGCCGGTAGGTTGAACCATCCGGGACTTTATCAAAAATGCCGGTGATTAAAAATGTTCCCCCGAATTCTGATTGGTCAAAGTCAAAAGATTTTCCGATAACGTCCGTACTACCAAAAACTTTTAAAGCAAGTTCATCTGAAATAGCAACGGAAAGATTATCTGCAAATAGCCTTTTTTTATCACCTCTGATAAAATGGCAGGTCATCACATCAAAATAGTCGCTGCTCACATAGTCGCCATCCGCTTTAATCTTTTTATTGTTATAGCTGAGGATGCCACGCTGAGAAAACCAGGAAGCATGCAGCACTGAAGTGGCATAAGCAATTTCAGGTATTCCGGCTTTTATCGACGGAGCCAGTAGTCCGGCTGTATATTCACCTGTTTTAATTCCTTCATTGCTTTGGGAATTTGCCAGCACCTGGTAGAGTTGATCATCCTTTTCATTGTATTTGTCAACTTTCAATTCACTGTTGACCCAGAGCCAGATCAATAGGGTACATGCGAGGCCAGTACTTAAGCCAACAAGATTGAGAATAGTAAACTGGCGATCTTTTTTGAAGTAACGCCAGGCGATGGTGAGGAAGGATTTTTTCATGTAAGTTTTTTTGAGGCAGTAGGCAGCGGGCAGCAGATTAAATTATCATCTGCAACCAAAGGTCCGGAGCCGGGAATGTTCAACGTGAAAAGTACAAAACCAAAATTCCGACATAAAGAGACAATTCCATTCTATAATCGTAATAATCCATCTCTGATGTATTGCAATACGGACCAGCCAGAATATTGTTACACAATTATTCCAAATTCTTACTCTTGTTTTTTTTGTGAGAGATCATATTAGATCACATAGACTTAAGTCTGTTAACTGACACCGACTCCTGACTCCAGACTCCCGACTACTCCTGCCTGCAAACTTCTAATTACTAAATACTTTTTACTACTCACTACGAAGGCTCTTCACCGGATTCATCCAGGCCGCCTTAACCGATTGAAAACTTACAGTCACGATCGCAATAGTCAGTGCAATCAGCGCAGCAAGTGCAAATACCCACCATTCGATTTTTGTCTGATAGGCAAATTCCTGTAACCATTTGTTCATAAAATACCAGGCTAAAGGACATGCGATAACAATAGCAATTATGACAAGCACAATAAAATCTTTGGAGAGGAGTGCATTGATACTGCCTGTGGATGCACCCAGTACTTTTCTAACGCCGATTTCCCTGGTTCGTTGCTGTGCAGCAAAGGCCGCCAGACCGAAAAGGCCGAGACAGGAAATCAGAATAGAAATCACCGTAAAATAGTTTACAATAGATGCTGTGCGCTTATCGGCTTCATAGTTTTTCTGGAAATCTTCTTTCAGGAAACTGTATTCAAACGGCTCATCGGGACGGAGCTTTTTCCATTCAGCAGCCATCGATGTCAAAACATCTTTTGCGTTTGCGGCATTCACTTTCACTATGATATGATTGAATCGTTCCACATTGTTCAGGAGGAAGGCAAAAGGTTGTATGTTCTGGTGAAGCGCTTCAAAATGAAAATCTTTAACCACACCTACAATTTCAAAAGGATAAACCTGGCCCTGCCAGCTGAAGTTGAAACGCTGACCCACAGCTTTATCAAGAGGGATCGCAAATTTCCTGATCATCGCTTCGTTTACAACCAAGGCATTTGTAGTGTCGGCCATAAAATCTTTTGAGAAAAGTCTGCCTGCTACCGGAATAAAATTCATCATGCTTAAATAGCCTGGTGAAACCCAATTCGTTTTCACGCTTTGGATATCATTTACGGTTTGGTCAGCACGATACAGGCTATAGTCACTGGGATTGATAATGCCGGGATAAAAATTAGTTCCTTCAGCAGCAATTACACCGCTATTGGTTTTAAATGCGTTGCGGATAGTTGGATAGGCGGCTGATGTTTCGCTGCTACGCAAGGGTACAACAATCTGTTGTTCGGCATCAAATCCCAGCGGCTGA
>JAATGW010000178.1 GCA_015654495.1 Chitinophagales bacterium | reverse complement strand
TCGGGTAAATTATTTGTACCATACTCCCTTACAAAAAGCTGGTATAAAAAAGCTGCTTCGTTGCTCGTACGACCCGATGTATAAAAAATGGCTTCATCCGGTGAAGCCAGGTTATTCAATGCAGCTCCTATCTTCTTAAACGCATCGTTCCAGGTGATGACTTTATAATGAGAGCTTCCTTTTGCCAGATACATCGGCTGTGCTATGCGTCCCTTTTTTCCGATCTCATAATCACTTAGCATGGCCAGATCTTTCACAGCATTGGCTGCAAAAAAAGAAGCAGTTAATTTTTTTGTAGTCGATTCTTCGGCTACTGCCTTTGCTCCATTTTCACAATATTCACCTAATACCGACCGCTCATCGTCAGGGTCAGGCCATGCACAACTTGGACAAAGAAACCCGCTTTTTTTATTTAGATTCCACAACGCTTTTAAGCCACGAAAAAAACCAGCTTCTCTGAATATCATTTTACCGGCGTACATAATCGCACCCATACCGGCGGCGGCCTTCATAATTTTACTCCGTTTCAACCCGGTAAACAGTTCAGGATTTTCAGCACCTGGCTGCTTTGATCCATCGTTCATGATCAACAGGTTTTATTCGGGTTTTCATAATTGTCTTGCTGGTCTTCTGTTGCTTCGTCAAGACATTTAAAATCTTTCTCTACTAAAATGTATAAAGATTCTGTATCATTTACCTGCTGCGTTGCATTAAACCCTACCACATTATTTACTGCCCAATCCTTCACAAGGATTTCAGGAATGAACACAGTTATTTTACTACCGTCAAAATCCGCTGTGAGCTCGTTAGCCGCATCTGTAATCTGCAATGCGTAACGAAAACTATTGTTGCCAAATGGAGTACGCTCTTCGAGATAGTCCGCGACAGCCAGCTTCTCAATCTCTGTTTTTGACAAACGAAGCCGTAGCGAATTTCCTTTGATACGTAATTTCATTAGTATTGTCGTTTGCTGTAGTAAAATTTTCAGGATATCAATTACACACTGATCCTATGCGCACCCGAGTAAATATTGAATCGCTGATTGCGTAAAAAACCAATCAAAGTTATGCCGGTCTCTTCTGCCAGTTGAACTGCTAAACTTGAAGGTGCCCCAACAGCAGCAATTATTTTTATACCTGCCATTGTTGCTTTTTGAACCAATTCAAAACTTGCTCTTCCACTCAATAATAAAATGGTATTGCCCAAAGGCAACTGGTCATTTAAAAAAGCAGCGCCGATTACTTTATCCAATGCATTGTGTCTCCCAACATCTTCCCGAAGCATCATAAAATTTCCATCCAGGTCAAATAAAGCTGAGGCATGTAAACCACCGGTAGTTTCAAACACAGCCTGCTGTTTTCTTAACACATCATTTAAGTGGTAAAATAAACCTGCCTGTATACAAATTTCATCTGCATTGTTGTTATAAATGGATGTCGTTCGGATTGCATCTATGCCCGTTTTACCGCAAACCCCGCAACTGGAAGTAGTATAAAAATTGCGTTCTGCATTTAGAAGCAATGGCTGTTTGTTTTTACTCAAAGTGATCAGCACTTTATTGTCTGCAAACGGAACAGCGCTTACTTCAGAAACCTCTTCTCTTTTTTGAATGATGCCCTCGGTAAATAAAAAACCAACACCTAATTCCTCATCATTGCCAGGTGTACGCATCGTAATTGAAACACATTTTTGTACCGGGGTTCCTGTACTGCCATATCGCAGATTTATCTCCAGCGGCTCTTCTACCGCCAGTTCATCATCAGCATCAAGTAGTTCGTTAACGCTGACTTTTTTCATTTTTATATGAGCAACCGAATCGTTTTGCATTTATTAAATTTACAACACTCCCTCTATTTACCAGGTGCCTTGGCGAATCTAAAACATATGTTGATTTTAAGGATAATAAAGTTACGCCCAGATTTGAGCAAAAAGAATTAAATAAAAGACTGGATTAGTCGGACATTTATCTAAATGCCGGATTGGTACAACCCGTCTTCAACCGAATACAGGTAATATTTTTTTCCATTGCTCCAGGACTGATAAGCCCATAACAATTGCATGTCAATAAAGCAGTGTTACTATCCTTACCTACCGGTCCGCGTTGTAATAAATCAAACTTCATTAAATCCCCTGCAATTTTATTGTTCGCAGGGGCAATGTCGTTAAGTTAAGCCAGTTGGTTTAATACACGCCGGGAAGACGAGAAGGACGGGAACGAATACACGGGAAGAAAATCTTCCCGCAACTTTCCGTTCTTTCCGTCTTCCCGGCTATGCCTTTCAAACATCTTCCTTAATTTAATGACATTGTCGCAGGGGATTTTTTTTGACGAAAGACCCACGAAATTTTGGTGTTTTTTTTCAGGCGATTCAATTATCACCGACCTCCCAGCCACCTCTCCAACCAATCAAACGCCTCTGCCTGCATCTTCGCATCGAATTTGTGCGGGCCCGGATAGAATGAACATTTATAACGGTCAGCAGCACCTGCTTTTTTATAAACCTCGCCGAGGATTCTGTCTGCCTGGTTCATCTCGGGAAGAGTGTACAGAGAATCGTCGGTATCATTCAGCACTAAAGTCGGAAGCGGAACGCGTAATCCCAGGATCTCCGGGAAATCCAATTCCTTTGGCAAGATGGGAACGTAAAGCATCCAGGTATGTGTAAAGGATTTATTCATCAGGAAATCTTTCCAGGTGCTCATGAAACCAATGCAAACCGCGCATTTAATTCTAGGGTCGAGGCCACCCATCATAACCGTGCGCAATCCGCCGCCGGAGAGACCTGCGCATCCGACACGATTTGCATCTACGTCCTTACGGGCGCAAAGTATATCGAGTGCCTTTTGATCCTCTGCAAAAAAAACTCCCGGCCAGGTAGTGCCCGCACAGAACAACGATTTGGCCATGATATGTTCGTGCTGACCGGCCCATTTATTATACGCTTCAATATTGTCGGGATTCTCCGGGTCTTTGTCATTCAAGCCCTGCCGCATATCTGGAGGAACATCCTGCAACATCACCCGTCGACTGGCAAACGTGAATGCATCGGGCACCAGCACAACAAACCCACGCTTCGCGATTTCATTCGCCCACGCAAGACCTTCATAATACTCCTCCTGATGAGTTTTCATGAGCGGATGCTGGTTGTCTGACGTGCGTGTGATTTTGCGCGTTCCAAAATACTTATTGCCCCCGTGATCGTGAAAGGCGAGAATACCGGGTAAGGGTTTCGTTTGGCCGAGAGGCTTTAATAGGATCGCCTCCGTGGGACGACCGTATGGTAGCTGCCAGGTGAGTTCCTCTATATGTAGTCCGTCATATTCATATTGCTTGTTGATCTTTACCTGAGGGGTGCCACCGATTGCCGGTATCCCCATTCGCTCAGTCACGCGGGTTCGCGCAATCTTCCGCCATGCATCCAGGCCGGAAAATTCTTTTCTCCTGTACGAAAGCAAAGGCAATTTTTTTTCCGTAAGTGAACTGGCCCACTCGCCATATAAGCCAATTATACTGAGATGCTTCTCGTCAAAGTTGGGATCGGTGGCAGCAACTGAAGTTTTTGAATTGGACATGGGCAATTCTGACGCAAGTGCTTTTGTAATTCCACTGCCTATACCAAGGCTGGCGAGGCCTGTGAATTTTAGAAAATTCCTACGGTCCTTCTTCATATATGGAGTTGTCTGCTGAAAGGTACAGCTAAGTTGCAATGTTCTCAACCTGGTGAGAGTTGACTTGATACGCAGAGCGGTTAACTGTCTGCCTTCCTAAAAAAGATAATTGTTGTAAGTTCTACGTTGTAAGTTCTACGTTGTAAGTTCTACAGTTATCAGGTTATCAGGTTTTCAAGTTATCAGGTCTAAAAATGATGACTGATGACTTCGGGACCAGGACGTATTACTGATAACATAAAACCTAAAACCTAATAACCTGACAACCTGATAACTTTTACTAAATCAGCAGCCCCTAATTGCGGGAGAGATGGTATCTAAGTCAGTTTCAAACAGTATTCATTTAACGATGATGTAAGTTCTACGTTTTAAGTTCTACTGTTATCAGGTTTTCAGGTTTTCTGGTCTAAAAATGATGACTGATGACTTCGGGATCAGGACTTATTACTGATAACATAAAACTTAAAACCTGATAACCTGACAACCTGATAACTTTTACTAAATCAGCAGGCCCTGATTAAATACCTGTTGTATGAAACAATCAGGTTGATCGTTAGCAGCATGAATATCTGCAACAAAAAATATCCAATATTGTAATGAATATGATCAGTATAATCTGAATACCATTGTGAAGGTCAATCAGCAATGAAGCGTCAGATCAGGACTGTCCTTCGGACTTAATACCAAGATCTTTAAGTAAACGTATCGCTGCATTATGCCCGGCACAACCAATTACCGAGCCGGCAGGATGAGTTCCGGCACTTGCCGAATACACCCCCTGCACAGGTGTTGCATATGGCAGGCGGTCAGAAAAACCAAAAGTATTGTCGACATGATGGATATGCCCAAGCGTTATACCAAAATGACTTTCAATTTTCTTTGGATGAAGCGGAAATGTGTCAACAACAAGATCACTTGTACCAGGCGCAAAACGATCGCAAATAGAAAGGAGCTGCCTGACATACCGCTCTTCTTCTGCCTCCCAGGTTGTACCCTTTAGTTCGTATGGAACCCATTGAACAAACAAAGCTGAATTGTGGTGTCCTTCTGCATCCCGTAGTGATGGATCAACCGTTGTATGTATGTACCATTCTATTGTTGGGAAAGGATATAGTTTTCCTTCGCTAACAGCTTTAAATCCTTCCTTTATACTTTGCATCACATCCTGCTCGTCAGGTAAAAGATGGATGGTGGAACCGTATTGCCCCCGATCTTCCGGAAGACAGGTAAATTTCGGAAGCCCCTTTAATGCCAGGTTAACTTTAAAGGTGGAGCCAGGTCGTTTATAATTCTCAATCCTTGAATTATAGGACGCAGGTAAATGATCTGTTCCGATAAGTGATTGAAGCCGGAAGGGATCAGCATTCACTATAACAGCTTTTGCCTTGATCTGGGATCCGTCAACCAAAGTTACACCGGTAGCAACCCCGCCCTGAACATCAATGGAGCTCACTTTTTTTCCGGTAATTATCTCCACTCCGGACGAACGGGCAGTATCAGACAATATCCTGGTGATCGTACCCATACCTCCTTTTACAATCATCCAGGTGCCATCGCTTCCCGGGAGACGGCACATATTGTGGACGAGGAAATTCATACCTGAGCCTGGCGTTTCCCAACTTCCAAAAAGACCTGAAAAACCATCGGTTACTGCATACATTGCCTTAACGAGGTCGCTCTTAAATCCAAAACGGTTGAGATATTCACCGACAGGCTTCCTGCACAGATCTGTAAATACCTGCCTGAGTTCAGGGCGAACATAACGATCGGCTGTTTCTTCTATACTGTAGGGTTCCTCCAGCCAGGTCGGCGCGATGTCATCCCTGATCTTTTCAATTTCTTCCGTTAGCATCTTGTTGGCAAGCCAGTCATCTTCAGAAAAAAAAGAAATAAACTGGTCTCTCATTGCATTAAAGTCAGAGCCAAAAAGAAGATATCGTTTTCCGGTGGTAGGCAGAAAATAATGCGGATCCCGCCGAAGTAAGGGAAATTCAACACCGAGTGTTTTTATTAGTTCCGGAGGCATTACTCCAAGCAGGTAAGCGCCGGTACTGGTGCCGAGGGATGGCACCTTTGTAAACGGGAATTCTGTTTTGGCAGCACCACCAACCATATCCTTCTCTTCAAGAACAATTACTTTTAAACCCGCACGGGCAAGAAGTATCGCTGATACAAGGCCGTTATGGCCTGCTCCTACTATGATAACATCAACAGCTTTCTCCATGAGATTATTATTACGCTCATTTAACAATTTCCGACGCTATGCCGGCCGAAGCTAAAAAAAAATTGCTGAAAAAATCAATCGAATGAACAACTTTACCATTGCCTATGTCTCTGAAGTTGCTTCTTCGGCAAACAGCAGGTATGCTTTTGCGTTTCTTGTTGGTCGACAGTATCGAAAAGGTATAAGTTAAATTTTAGATTGTAATAAATCGGTAGTTCAGTTGGTTAGAATGCCGCCCTGTCATCCCAACGAAGGTCGGGACGGGTTCCCTGCCCGACTGCGTCACGCAGGCAGGTCCGCAGAAAGCTTCACAGAGATGTGAGGCTTTTTTGTTTTTAATTATATCCTTTTCAAAATAAACTTAGCCGATTTGTAACCGATTAACTTTTGACCCGTCGTTATTTTTAGACCATATCATTTTAGTTTATATTATCCTTCGTGAGCCCGATCAATTTTCACGATCAATCTTATTACAAAGTGTACTCAGAAAATCCGTGGCTAAGACTTATACAACATAATAACCGGGAACCAGCTTACACTTCTCATAAAATGCGTGGAGTTTGGTTAAATTGAAATGTGCGATTCAAAACGGACTGCCTGAAGCGTGAAAATATTATTTAGAAAACGAATCTGGCCAGGTGAAAACGCTCTGGCCATTTCGCAGCATAGTAATTTATGTTTCTACCTTCAGCATTAAGCTTTGCTGCTTTTACGAATTCAGTTCATGATCATGCTTTTTTATGCCGTCGTAAAAAGACCACGATTTAATACGGTTGAAAAATTACGAACCCTTCCTGTAGCGGAAGGGTTCGTTTATCAACTACGCATACTAACAACTAAAAGAGATAAATGGAGTAGTACATTAAACAACTAATACTCCCCTGTGCTTATTTACTGTTTAATTATTTTGATTGTTTGTGTATCATGACCATTATCATATTTTACATAATACAATCCGGCGGGAAAACGCGACAGGTCAAGCTGGATCCGGTTGTCTGTCATCCGCAGCTGCATTACTGTTCGTCCACTGGCATTGATGATCGATAACAAGCCGCCCCGCCCCTGCCATGGTGACCAGTTCTTCGACCTGGATTTGTTATTATCGCAATCAAGGGTAATTGTAACCAACCTGCGCACGGGGTTTGGAAAGGCTTTCAGATCACAGTCATCATTTTTACCCACGTAAACATTGACAACCTCACTGGTTTTATAACTGCCGTCCCTGTAGTAGATTTTAATACGATAGCTGTATTTACCCGCGGATACCGGCTTGTCATATACCGTATACGATGATGGTCTGCCCTTTGCCCGTACTTTCTCTATCGCTGTCCATACCCTGGGCGTTAACTGCTTTTCTACCACAAACCATTCCCCGCGTTTTTCGTACGATGTTGTCCAGTTTATCCGGTTGCGGAATCCTTCGTTTTCAGCAGTAATGGTATTTATACCGGTAACCGGCTCATTTCCGGATAAACCGGGTATAAATTCTTCCTCGGGCGCAAAAGCCGAACCTGCAAAGGCGCCATCTACGGTTTGCACACTCCAGTAATAAACTCTGCCAGGCGTAAGTTTTAAAAGAACGCTATCTGAATAACTGCCTGGCTGTAACAACCGGCGATAGCCATTATTCAAATCTGCCACAGGCCCAAGTATATTCTGTCCCCCGGATGTTTCGCTTACCCGGAGATTATACCGGAGTGCCGCACCGGGAGTTTCAGCGTCGGTGGCCGGCTGCCACTGGAATTTTACAAAGCCATTCCCTGTTTCATGCACGCTTAAACCGCTGG
>JAATGW010000152.1 GCA_015654495.1 Chitinophagales bacterium | reverse complement strand
GAAAAGGAGCCATTGCACCTCCGAAATCATTTTTGATAAAATGGGCGATGATCGCTGAAATAAAAGTCAGCGCAAATCCTGCATAAGCCCATTCTTTTATTCTGCGCGGAATAGCCGGAATCAGCAATACGAACGCACCGATCAGTTTGGCTATACCCAGTTCAACACGAAAATATTCGGGAAAGCCCAGGAACTGAAAACCCGCTGCTACTTTCGGGTTTGCAAAATAGCTATAGGCACTGAACAACATCATAACCGCAATAATTCCTGTAACTGACCAATAAATAATCTTGTTTTTTTTCATGGTTTTTTGTTTTGAAGGCACAAACTTATGTACATTTGCTTTACTTTAGATAGTACTTTACATCTGGATAGTACTATCCTATATGATAGCAAATCATTTTTATATGGCATTATTTGAAAAAAGAGCTGAGCTTCACACCACGCAGGAATGTTCCAGACAGATCATGCCCGTAAGAGATGCCCTTGAGGTTTTAAATGGCCGCTGGAAACTTCCGATACTCATCGCATTGTCATTCGGCGCCAAGCGTTTTAAGGAAATTTCAAGAGAGATCCCGGGTATTACAGACAAGATGTTGTCCAAAGAACTCAAAATGCTCGAAGCCAATCAGCTTATTATACGGCAGGTTTTTGACGATTTTCCTCCTGTAGTGGAATATTCGATTACAAAACACGGAGAATCACTTGGGAAAGTTATTGAGGAGCTGCGCATCTGGGGATTGTCGCACAGGAAGAAGATTATCGGCAAATAGTTTAACGTTTAACGTTGCACCTCTTAAAGCATCCTGACATTTCCTCTCAGGTCCAGAATAAAACTATGCACATTTAATGCGGGTAGTTTTGCCCTGATTTTTTCGGTGAGATCGTCCGCATATTTTTTATGCAGGTGCATTTCTTTTTTGCGATCCTTTACTTCTCCTTGTTTGAGAAATTTTTTGTAGGCTCCGCAGTCTTCGTGTTCAACAATATATATGTCGCCGATATCGTGCAGGTCATAAGCAATCTGAACATGATCCATCAGCGCATTTTCCCAGTGCGGAATACTCTTGTATTTCTTAACGGCTTCCGGATGGAATTTATCCTGGTTTTTCTTATAGCTTCCGCATAAAGATGCGCCTGCCATCGCTACATGATCATATCTGTTGATCAGATTGTCGAAATGAAGGAATTCCAGAAGGTTATCCGTCAGCCTCAAATCAATACAACTGATTACCAGTACATTTTTTTTGGGTTGACCATATTCTTCGTACGATGGATATAATTTGGAATCTTTCATGATTGCGTATTTCAATTTTAAGATAATTCAAAATGTGGAAACCAATTCAGTTTCATCCCGGATTCAGAATACAAAATACTTCAGATAAGCTAATGCATCTCCAAATGAAACGACTTTAACCCGTTCTGTTTATATTTGTCTGTGGCTGTCACTGTATTAAAATTGTATTAGAAATCGTCGCTTAAGCCTGATCGTTATATAATATGCAAAGGATATTACTTGTGGAAGATGAAGCCAATGTGCTTTCATTTATCAAAAGAGGATTAACCGAAGAAGGTTACGCTGTTGAAATTACCACCAATGGCAATGATGGCCTTAAGATGGCTTTACAGTATCGTTTTGACCTGATAATTCTGGATATTATGCTTCCTGGCATGAACGGACTGGATATCTGCAGGGAGATCAGGAATCAGAAGATACAAACTCCCGTTTTATTTCTTACGGCCCTGGGTACGGCGGAAAATGTGGTGATTGGTCTGGATCGTGGTGCTGATGATTATCTTGTGAAACCTTTCAAGTTTATCGAGCTGCTGGCCCGTATCCGTGCTCTTATCCGCAGAAAAACAGGTGCTCAGCAGGCTCAGCAAAGCCGCGAAGAAAGCAAGTATAGCATTGATGATCTCGAACTGGATGACTATACAAAAACAGTGAAGCGGGGTACAAGCAATATTAGTCTTACTACAACGGAATACAAACTATTGCTTTTGTTTCTCAAAAATCAACGCAGGGTACTGTCGCGTACGGAGATACTGGAATCGGTATGGGATCTCAATTTTAATATTGGTACAAATGTGGTGGATGTATATGTTAACTACCTGCGAAAAAAAATCGACAAGGAAAAAGAGAATAAGCTGATACATACCGTGGTGGGTATGGGCTATGTATTAAAAGAGGGTTATGAAAAGTCAAACTAAAATTGCCCTGCTTTTTTTTCTGCTGAGTTTGTCTATAATTCTCCTCCTGAGTATTTCGATATATTATTTTTCCACCCGGCATTTTTATACTGAATTCAATTCGCGCCTCAAGATAAGGGCAGTTGTGGCAGCGAGGGCGGTACTCGATCACCAGGACGAAGCAGCGACTGCTTTCAGGGAAATAAGAGAAAAGCATCTGGAGAAATTACCAGATGAGAATGAATATTTTGTACCTGTGAGGGCAGATGGAAATTATTCAGCAGAAATTTCAAAGCTGGAACTTCCACCGGTTTTTTTCTCCGAGGTGATTGCCACCGGCAACGCAACCTACCGGATGAATAATACATTATTTACCGGACTGAAATACCAGAGCAAACAGGGCGGTTATATTGTGATCATTTCGGCAAACAACCAGTTTTATGCCGAGCATCAGGGCTACCTGAAGCGAATTTTACTGATAACAATATTGTTTGCAACCTTTCTTACTTTTTTTATTTCGATTTTATTTTCAAGAAAGGTTTTCAACCCGGTGCGGCAGATAACCGACAAGGTTAAAGAGATAAGTTCCGAGAATATGCATCTGCGTGTGGAACATAAAAATTATAGTGATGAGATAAGTGATCTTGTGACCACCTTTAATCATATGCTCGACCGTTTGGAGACTGCTTTTGAAACCCAGAATAATTTTATAAGTAATGCTTCACATGAACTGAGCAATCCGCTCACAGCAATTATCGGCGAGGCTGATGTAGCATTGAGCAAAGACCGGAGCTCATCTGATTACCGTGAGTCGCTGCAGATTGTTTTGAATGAGGCCGAAAGGCTGGAAAGGATAACAAAGTCATTATTATTTTTAGCGCAGACCGGATTTGATGGCAAGAAACAGGGAATGGAAGTATTGCGTGCCGATCAGCTGATATGGGATGTAAAGGAAACCATTGACCGGATTATCCCGGGCAACAAGGTCTATCTCGATTTAAATCTTGTACCCGAAAGTTCTGACAAGCTGAAAGTGCGGGGAAATGCACAGCTGTTGCACCTGGCACTCACAAACCTGGTAAATAACGGCTGCAAATATTCAGGAAATAAGCCGGTTAAAATTTCAATCGTTTCCGGGACTCAGTATGTTGAGATTCTTATCCAGGATGAGGGAATCGGTATACCTCCTTCGGAGCAAAAATATATCTACGATCCTTTTTTCCGTGCATCCAATACCCGCCATTTTGAAGGCTATGGGATCGGTTTACCACTCGCCAGAAATATAATCCGTATGCATGGAGGATCGCTTCAGGTGGAGGCCATTCTCGACCAGGGTACAACCGTTCAGGTGAGTCTTCCGCTGAAAAATCCCGGGCCGGTAATTGCCTGACACCTAACTACGCAGGACATACGAAGTACTATTTTATATTTACCCGCCTTTTTTTTAATCTTAATTTAATTCAGTTTTTAACGCTTCCTAAAACCAGAGCCCTATTATTGCAAATAGATTACTCTGCCTGCCATAGGAGTGATTTACAAACAGATTTCATATCCGAAAGGAACAAAGGATGTCTGTACCACAATCAATGAAAACATTCCTTTAGTCTTTAGGTCTTTCGGATGTTTTCGGGGTCCCGCCGTGCCGGGGCCTTTTTTTATCTATTGGGTTTTTAAAACCTGGCAGAGCCTCAGACCACGTTTTTTTAGTGCTTGCTGCAAGAAATAAAAAAACACGAACGATGTACATATTTAAAGATCAAAAGGTAGATAGATTAAAAAACTTTCAGAGTTAAGCATGTCAAAGGCCCTTCGCTGCAGGGCCTTTGACATTGGTATATTGCAGCCAATTTAATTTTAGAACTTTACCTGAACAACGGCCGTTTCCATTTTTTTCCTGTGGCGGTTTTCTGATCCATAGTGAATACAGAACATATACTGATCACTACTCACTTGCGAAAAAGTTGAAGTCACAATTTCAAAATCTTCCAGCCCCTCTGTGAACTCATTAAACCGTCCGGTTGTTTTAACACCATTATCATCAAAGGAGTTAAATTGAATTCCACGTTTCAATTCTTTTTTCTTCAGGCCATTATCTGATGCAAAACCAACATAAGCTTTATTGTCGCGATACAATAATACTGCTCCGTTAACCGGTGTCAATGCCTCCAGACTTTCGCTATCGGTTTTCATTCCTTTACTCCAGCGAACTTTTCCTGCAGCATCAACATAACAAAATACTGTAGTACCAAATATATTGTAGTAGCTATTCATCGCACCGGTTGAACCCCGTGCAACAACCATTTTTCCGCTCCATCTTCCTATAGCATAAATCCCACCATCTGGCCTGTGTGTGAAATTTTCCATCTCAACAGGGAGAATCCCGCGTCCTTTTTTGATGTCTTTTTCATCCAGCTCGTTCAACAAAAGTTCGCTGTCAAATTCCCGCTGATCCTGGGAAGTCGGTGCGAGTGAGACAGGATCAATTTTAAGGGCATAAATTCCATGTGCATTATTGTCTCTGCTGTTATCAGAATACATACAGACGATCGTAGGTTTACCCAGAGCATCGATAGTAAACGTTGGTTTTAAAATTGTTTTGCCACTGATGTTGATAGGCTTTGACTGAACGTTTCCATTTTCAGGATTGATACTGTGGATTTCAGTAATGAATGCATCTTCATCCTTTTCTTCTTTGCGCTGTGCTTTGCTTTTATAAGTTTTGGTAAGCAGGTACACTGTACCGTTATTTCCAATCTGAAATCCAGCAATATCGGCACGTTTTGATTGAATAGGAATTACCGCTGTCACTTCTTTCACGATACTGAGTTCTTTGTCAATTATTCTGCACTTCACATTGAAATCAGATTTGGAAGGGGCAGGCATCATTATCACCAGTGTAGATGAATCGGGACTGATGCTGAACAGGAATTCATCTCTAACTGCAAGTTTGTTCCGGCCGTTCAGGATGCCACCGCTTTGCCCGAAATAGGCGTTGCTTTCATATTGGTGATTAATTTCGCCTACAAGAATATCTTTCTTTCCAATAGGTTTTAAATTCCCGTCGAAAAAGCGGGCATATACTGGAAAGATTTCCTTTGTTGCTTTCGCTTTGATCGTATAAAATCCAACAACGCGGTTGTTCCACTGAAAGATGTCTGTAAAAATGATTTTATCCTCATCTAAACCATCTCCCACCAAAGGATTAAGATAGACCAATCCCTTATTTCCAAGATTACTAACAGAATAACGGCGGATTTTCGTACGTATATTATTCTTGAAATCCATCGACTTGCCGAAATCATTTTCAACTACAAAATAGGTGTTGTTCAAAACCCCTGCGACTCCATCAAGTGCCGCGGTGCCTTTCTGTTCCATTTCCTCTGGTACACCAAATTTTACAGTTTGTGCCTGGGTTGTGAAAAATATACACATCACTGCTGCCAATACAAAATTCTTTTTCTCCATATGCTGGTTTTAATGAGCCTGATAAAAATTAGGTTTATTTAATGCACATGCCGAAAACTTTCTCCGGCGCTACGGCTTTTTTCTGAAAAACACTAAAGAGCAGTTGAATAATCCGAAATGCATTCTTCGTACTATATATATCGCCTGCCGCGTTAAATTATTGCATGGATTTCGGTTTAATTGCTTTAATATCAGTTTAATAACACCTTAGAAACATTTTTATAATCTGTTTAAAACTTCTATCATCGTATCAGCCATGGTTATGACGGTATTTAGCTACAGCCCGGTTGAGTATTAAGAACCGAAGCCTGGATTCCATTAAATTGCGTCCATACCCGTAATAAATTTCAGTTTATGGAAGATTTTAACCGCAGAAAATTCCTGCAACTCTCAGCCCTTGCCGCAATTCCGGCATTGTTACCGGCAGGTCAGGCGGTCTCGGCTCCTGCACCCACTGATAAAAAATATGCTGCCTTTGAGTTGCCGGATACTGATCCAATTTCATTTGTATCCGAAGGCCCGATGTATAACCCTGTTGAGTATATAAAAAAATTGCAGGATGTAATGTCGGTTTCGGAGATCAGCCGCGATTTTTATGGGCAGGGTGGAGTAATTGATCAACTGTGCAAAAAGATGGCGTCCATTACTGGTAAAGAAGCTGCTGTATTCATTCCCACCGGAACATTGAACAATCAATTAGCTATATCTGTTCTCAGCGGAGAAAACAGCAAAGTGTTTGTACAGGAAACAAGCCATGTTTACCGCGATGAGGCCGATGCAGCGCAGACATTGTATAATAAGCGACTGATCCCACTCGCCAAAGGAGCTGCTTTTTTTACCGCTGAAGAATTGGAAGCTTCAGTGAACTATCACAGGCAGGAGGAAGTATTTAAAACCG
>JAATGW010000698.1 GCA_015654495.1 Chitinophagales bacterium | reverse complement strand
GTCGATAGCCACAGGTACGGCTACGCATGAACAGCAGCATATTCTCTGGCCACAACTGCGTAATCAGCCTTCGTTTTATTATAACGGAATGCCTACAGGGATCGCAACAAAACCGGAAACCTATGAAGCCTGGGAAACAACCTATGCCGATAACCAGGATCTCGCTGCAATGGGGCGTGTCTGGTATATCGAAGCCTGGGCAAGAGCAAATATGAACGATGGAAAAGGGCTGGTCGAAAGCATCCAAAGGGTTTGTAAGGAAGGTCGTGACAGTGGCTATTACTGGCGTGAAAGATACAATGCAAAAGGAGGCTACGGTGCAAAAAAATACAATGAGTATCCGGCAAATCTGATCAGGATTATCGAACGTTTTCTTTTCGGTATTGAATTCGGATTAGATGGATCGCTTCAACTTTCACCAACTGCTCCGGAAGATTTCTGGTCGGCCGGTTTTGGTCAGACGATTAACTGGCGCGGTATGAATTTGAATTACCTGATGAAGCAAAATACCATCAGCGGCGAGTATTCGTCAACACAAACGCAGAAAATCAGTGTCAGAATTAAAGACAAACTTGTTCCGTCCAAAACAAAAATTCTGGTTGATGGCAGAACAGTCAAGGGTGTTGTTAAGGAAGACTGGATTTCATTTGAATTACCGGCATCTTCTGTTGAAAAGAAAATTTCAATTATTTTTTAAACACAACCGATTTCTTGATCCGGGTAAATTATTATATCATCATTTGTTTTGTATTACTGGTGATAAGTATACCAGCCTGTTTTAATAATGCCGGTGATGAATCGCATGATCTGCCGGAAAAAATCAGCTATAATTTTAATGTAAGACCAATTCTTTCTGATAAATGTTTTGCCTGCCACGGACCTGATGCCAATGCACGGAAAGCTGGATTGCGGCTGGACATTGCCGATAGTGCATACGCTGCCCTCAGGGAAAGTCCGGGAATGCATGCAATACGTCCGGGCGATCCGCAGCAATCCGAAATGTTTCGAAGGATAAGTTCAAAAGATACTTCAGAATTAATGCCGCCTCCGGCATCACATTTATCCCTGAGTGATTTCGATATAAAAATAATTGAAAAGTGGATCCGGCAGGGCGCCATGTATGAAAAGCACTGGGCATTTATAGCTCCGGTGAAGCCCGCAGTTCCTGAAGTAAAAAACAAAGAATGGACAAAGAACGAAATTGATTTTTTCATCCTAAAAAAATTAGGGGAAGAGGACCTGAAACCCAATCCGGATGCTGAACGGGATCGTCTGTTAAAACGGGTATGTCTTGATATCACAGGGTTGCCGCCAGATGAGAAGATGATGGATGAATTTCTCGCTGATAATTCTGAATCTGCCTATGAAAAAATAGTTGATCATTTACTACAGCAACCAGCCTATGGAGAAAAGATGGCCATGCTCTGGATGGACCTTGCGCGTTATGCCGATTCTCATGGCTACCAGGACGATGGATACAGAACTCAATGGCCCTGGCGCGACTGGGTTATTTATGCATTTAATAAGAACATGTCCTATAGGGATTTTGTGAGCTGGCAACTTGCAGGTGATCTCCTTCCCGGAACAACAACAGAACAATTACTTGCGACCGGGTTTAACCGCAACCATAAAATTACCGAAGAGGGTGGGGTGATTGATGAGGAATACAGAGTAGAATATGTAACAGACCGTACAAATACTTTCAGCAAAGCATTTCTCGGTGTGACGCTGGAATGTGCACATTGTCACGACCATAAATACGATCCTTTTTCTCAGAAAGAACATTATCAGCTCTACGCTTTTTTTAATAATGTAAAAGAAGTGGGGCAGGAGTCCGTTATAGGTGGCCCGGAGACCTACGCCAAAAAGCCATTGATGGAGATCAGCAATAATGAGGTTAATACTGTTTTGAAATTCATCAATAAAACAGATACCAACAGGCTGATTGTTTCGGTTATGGGAGAACGTGATACTGCCAGGAAAACATTTGTATTAAACCGCGGACAATATGATCATCCTGCAGAGGAAGTTTTTCCGGCGACGCCAGTTGCTATACTACCATTCAACGCTGGTTTGCCAAAAAACAGGGCCGGGTTGGCTCAATGGCTTTTTGATCCGGCAAACCCGTTAACAGCGCGCGTTTTTGCAAATATGGTCTGGCAGGAAATTTTTGGCCGTGGAATTGTAAAAACTGCCGGGGACTTTGGTATGCAGGGCGAATTGCCTACTCATCCCGAACTGCTGGATTGGCTTGCCGTCGATTTCCGCGAACATGGTTGGGATATAAAAAGATTGGTTCGGCAGATACTGGTGTCTGCAACATACAGGCAGTCTGCCGTAACCGGACTAAAAAAACGGGCAAGAGATCCGGAAAACAAATGGTTAAGTTATGGCTCACGGATACGCGTAAAGGCAGAAACTGTAAAAGATATTGTTTTAAGCTCCAGCGGACTCCTGAATAAAAAGATCGGCGGACCCAGTGTAAAATCTTACCAGCCAAAAGGTTTATGGGAATCCGCAGCTTCTACAGGTGGAAGTTTTGGCATACTTGGAACTTATAAACAGGATCATGGCGACAGGTTATACCGGCGTGGTCTGTACACTTTTATTAAGAGGACAGTTCCACCGCCTTCGATGATGATATTCGATGCCAGTAACCGTGATCAGTGCGAAGTTTACAGGTACAGAACCAGCACACCATTGCAGGCGCTGGTGATGATGAATGACCCCATGATCCTGGAAGCTTCGAGAGTATTTGCATCCGGCTTAATTAGTCAGACCAGAGATGCGAAGAATAGGGTGGCTATTGCTTTTCGAAGGATTGTTTGCAGAAAACCGTCTGAAAAAGAAATAGAACTGCTCTTAAGCTTTTATGAGGATGAAATGAAAACCATCACGAATGCCACCGCAGAAAAGTTATTGGCCGTCGGAGAATTTCCTTCGGATACAAAAGCAGACAAAGTAGAACAGGCGGTATTGATGAAAGTGATTAGTATGATTTATAATCTGGAAGAAGTGGTGGTGAAGTAGTAAGGTGTATGTTAGTCTGGAGTCGTCTGGAGTCTGGAGTCTGGAGTCAACAGCCGGCGTTTGGAGATTTGATGCTTAAGGTTACTGTTACTGTTACTGTTACTGTTACTGTTTCTGTTACTGTTTCTGTTTTGCCTCTTTCTCTTTCCTCTTGCTCTTGCTTTTTCAGGCAAGAGGAACAGCCAGTGTAGGGGAGTTAGCGTTGAATCCAATGAGACCATGAAAAAATGCAAAAGCCTCCTGAAGTCAGGGAAGAGCATTATCAGTTATTCGAAACATTCGACCTTGTGAAATTCATTACGCTGATTCAAACCAGTGAAAGGAACTGATTACATGAAGGTTGATTGCCATTGCGATCCTGTCGAAGTCGTTTTTCTATCCGGGAAGGAAGCTAGCAAAGTAAAATGCCTGTGTTTCTTTCACTAAACGTAAAACCTATAACGTAAAACCTATAACTTAAAACGTATTACTTAAAACGTATTACTTAAAACATCAAACTTATAACCTAACAACTTAACAACCTAACAACTTAATACCTTAACAACCTGACAACCCAAGCCCCCGACAAATGAACAAAGAAATCATCGAACATGTATTAAATATAAACCGGCGACGGTTTCTTTCGCGCATGTGTGTAGGACTGGGTACAGCAGCCCTGGGTTCTTTGCTGATCCCGGACCTGTTTAAAAGAGCTAATGACGAAGAGGACATGATGAAGGGTCTCGCTCATTTTGCACCAAAGGCCAAACGGGTGATTTACCTTTTTCAGAATGGCGCGCCTTCCCATCTTGAATCATTTGATTATAAGCCCAAACTCCGCGAAATGTGGGGTCAGGAATTGCCCGCCTCTGTTCGTGATGGTCAACGCCTGACAGGAATGAGCTCCGGGCAAAAATCATTTCCACTCGTTGGTTCTTTCTACGATTTTAAACAATATGGAAACTCCCGTGC
>JAATGW010000551.1 GCA_015654495.1 Chitinophagales bacterium | reverse complement strand
TCAAACCAACAAATTTTATATGTCTTATTGCAGTGCTATAGAAACCATGACTGAAGAAAGAAAAACCCTGCACAAAAATTACCATGATAATCATTATGGATTTCCCATTCATGACGATAATTAATTATTCGGAAGGCTTATCATGGAAATAAATCAGGCCGGTTTAAGTTGGGAAACAATTCTGAAGAAAGAGGCAGGATTCAGAAAAGCCTATCATAATTTCAATATAAAAAAAGTAGCGGCCTATAAGGAAAAGGATTTTGAAAGATTGATGGCCGATCCTGGTATCATCCGCAATCGTTTGAAGATAAATGCAGCTATTGAAAACGCGAAAACAATACTGCAAATACATAAAGTAGCAGGCAGTTTTGAAAAATGGCTTGCATCACATCATCAGAAAACAAAAGAAGACTGGGTGAAATTGTTCAAAAAAACATTTCGTTTTACGGGAGGTGAAATTGTGAGCGAGTTTCTGATGAGTTGCGGCTATCTGCCGGGTGCACATGTCGCGGATTGTAAAATCTATAAAAAAATAATAACGTCAAAGCCACTCTGGCATACAAAATCAGGAGTTTAAATTATGCCTGAAAAGAAAAATATGCTGGCTATTATCGGAAGTGCCGCAGATGATTCAGCAAACAGCAGGTTGGTGGACTGGATTGTTTTAGAAACTGAGCCCCATTTCAACTGGAAGATTTGTCCACCTTTGAAAACATTTCCTCATTTCGATCCCGACCTCTCTGTAGGGGAAGTGCCTCAATTGATACAGGAGTTCAGGCAATCGATAGAATATGCCGACGGCGTACTGATATGCACACCCGAATATGTGCTGAGTATTCCCGCGGGATTAAAAAATATTCTCGAATGGTGTGTTGCCACAACTCTTTTTGCAGAAAAACCACTTGGCTTAATTACTGCTTCCGCAGGCGGAGCCACTGCACATGCAGAAGTCAAATTGATCCTGCAAACACTCGGAGCCAGATTCACCATCACATCGACATTGCTGATCCCGGGTGTAAAAGGCAAAGTAAACTCGGAGGGCAGAATTACAGATTCAAATACAAAAAAAGAACTCGATGAATTTGTTACCGCACTCAAAATGCTTATGAGGAGTGTCTGAAATTGAAAATCATTTTTAAGTAACTCAAACCAATACTATGAGTGAATTTAAGCAACAGATCATCCCCATGCTATCCTATGAAAACGGAATAAATGCAATGGAATGGCTTTGCAGGGTTTTTGGATTTTCGGAAAAAACAAAAATGCTTAATGAAGATGGAAGCCTTGCACATGGCGAGATCGCGATGGGCGATTCTATTATCATGCTTTCCACACCAGGACCAGACTATCAGTCACCTTTAAACCACAGAAAGCATTGCCTGGCAGCAGAAAAATCTTATCAGGTCCCGTATATAATAAATGGCATGCTGGTTTTTGTAAATAACCTGCGCGCTCATTTTGAAAAATCAAAGGCTTCCGGCGCAACCATACTTTCAGAAATTGAAACGGGAGGACCGGGAGATCGCTATCGGGCGGAAGACCTGGAAGGACAACGATGGATGTTTATGGCACCTGATCAGTAGGCTTTTTTTGACCTCAATGTAAATAGCATCAACTTTTCTGTCCAAAAATTTTGCTTAGAACGCATGGCTGTTTTGCTAACCTCCTACCCCTTCACCTGGATTTCTTTCCAGCTTCCAGTTTCCAAGCCCCCAGGCACCTTCAATTGCCACCTGCTCCCTATCTTTAGCGTATGAAAAATAAACTCCCGTTCCTGTTCTTATATGTTCTCCCATTCTTTGCAGATGCCCAAATTAAACTCGACTATAAGGTGGACATGTTTTCACCTGAAAAACAGTACTACAATGTTACACTACATCTCAGCGGACTCAAAGAAGACAGCCTGGTATTGAAACTTCCCAACTGGATGCCGGGTTATTATCAGAACATGCATTATTTCAGAAATATCGATGAGTTTTCAATTCTGGGAAACAGTACAACCATCAGGGTTTCGCAACCTGATTCCAATACCTGGAAATTTTCCAATATAAAATCCAGCGGGTTTACGATCACCTACCGCGTGAAGTCCGCAAGAAAATTTGTCGCCAGTACATACCTCGATTCAACACATGGATATATTATACCCGGAAGCATGTTTCTTTATATAAAAGATAAGTTACGCCTTCCTGTAACTATCAGCATCAATACCGGCAACCCGCAATGGAAAACGATCAGCGGATTGAATACCCTTGCCGGAAAATCCAATCAATATACCACAAACGATTTTGACATACTTTATGATAGTCCGATCCTCATTGGTCCATTGGAAGAATTAAGTTCATTTGTCTCCGGTGGTGCAGAACACAGGTTTATCGGTTATAAAATGGGGGAATTCGATCGCAGTTTATTTATGGGCAATCAGAAAAAAATGGTGGACGCGGACACTGCTGTTATCGGAGACACTCCCTTTAAACAATATCCTTGTATTGCAATCGGACCC
>JAATGW010000608.1 GCA_015654495.1 Chitinophagales bacterium | reverse complement strand
GAGGGCCCTGGTCACCTTCATTACCCGCATCCGGTCCAATCTCACCCCAGTAGACAACCGAAGTTGCGGGGTTCACTGCTATACGGTAGGGGTTACGACAACCCATGGCATAGATTTCCGCCTTTGTTTTTTCTGTACCCGGCGGAAATAAATTTCCTTTCGGTATCGTATAGGTGCCGTCCGGTTCGGGATGTATGCGCAGGATCTTTCCTTTAAAATCATTGGTATTGCCTGCGGAGCGTTGTGCATCCTGGCTGTAAAATTCTTTTTCCGGGCGTTCGTCCATAGGGGAGTATCCGTTGGATGGAAATGGTGTTGTACTGTCACCGGTAGACAGATACAGATTCCCGTCCTTATCCCAGGCCAGCGATCCGCCATGGTGCGCGCCGCTGTTGATCTGCACGGGAACTTTGAGTAATATTTTTTCTGAAGTAGTATCGAGCGTATTGTCAGCCTTCACCGTAAACCGCGACAAATAAAAATCGATCGGTTCTGTTTCGGTGGGCGGTGAGTAATAGAGATATATAAAACGATTCTTTGTGAAGTTAGGATCAAGCGTTACTCCAATTAATCCTGTGCCGCCTTTAGTCGCTACATCGAAACGATGCACGAGCGAATTTTTTCCGGTCTTCACATCATACATGTACAGGTTGGCTGTGCTCAGTTCGGTATAGAATACCTGGCCATCATCGGAAACGGCCAGCTCCATAGGAACGCTCAGGTCATTCACCAGAACGGTTTTCACGAATCGGTTTTCTTCGGGCACTTCAACGGCATAAGATTTATCGTAGTCGAGATTTCCATTGCCCATGGCATATTGGAGTCCGCCCCAGAGATGATTTAAAAAAGCCGGGTCGGTAAAATTGCTGATCTCATGTCCGAGACCGGTATAAAATGCGCGGCCGCCATCGAACTCGTGATACCAGGCGATAGGGTGGTCGTTTCCGTTAGTGCCGCCGCCATAAGTACTTTCATCCAATGTGGCGACAACCTTGATACCTGAATAAATATTTTTATAGTTGTACCATTCGTCGGTTCTTTCCCAGACTGCAGGCAGGCCTTTGGTAGCAATGAAGGAAGTATCGGTAATGAGTACATTGGCTTTACGCACATTGGAGTTAGAGGGGTGGCTGCTGAACCAGGCGCCGGCGAGTTTGCCATACCAGGGCCATTCGTATTCCGTATCTGCTGCGGAGTGGATACCGACATATCCGCCGCCGGCCTGGATGAACCGCTCAAAAGCAGCCTGCTGGCGGGCATTGAGTACATTCCTGGTGGTATTGGCGAATACGACTGCGTCGTATTTTCTTAATTCGTCGTCCGTAAATTTTGAAGCATCGGTTGTGGTATCCACTGCAAATCCTTTTTCCTTCCCCATTTTGATGAGGGCTTCATTGGCGGCGGGAATAGAGGCGTGTTTGAATCCATTGGTTTTGGAGAACACAAGCACGCGTGGGCCGGAATCGGAATTACAGGCATCAGCGAAAACGATGATACTTACAATCAATAAAATAAATGCAATGGTACGTAGGGCGGTTGAGTTGAAATGCATGGCGGCAATCTGGTTTGGTAGTAAATATATTGAAAAACAGTTCACAGTTCACAGTTCACAGTTCACAGTTCTCGGTTCCCAGTGAACAGCCGGCCTAAGTGTTTGCAGATATGATTTTAAGCAAGCGGAAAGAAATACTTCCGTTGTTCTTGGCGGCTGAACGTCAACCCGGGAAAAGGAAATTATATAGTAGGAGGAAGCAGCCGAAAGGCGACCGCAAATTACGAAAGGAAAACAGCCCGCAAATATCGCAAAAAGCTATTCAGAAATAGCGGAGAGGTTGATACTTTAAAAGCTTCTTTAGCGCAAACTGCGGGCTGTTCAATTTGCGAAATTTGCAGTTGAATCAGGCAGTAGACGGGAGGCAGCAGGCAGAAGAAGTCTGGAGTCTGGAGTCGGGAAGTAGTAAGGAGGCAGTCTCACTATTAGTGCGACGCTAGTGTTTTAGTGAAAATAACTGAAAATTTAAATCAGTGAGTTGGGGAAGCAGATTAGATAAATCTTTTATGATTGATTTTAGTGTATAGTTTTTCTGCCGGGAAGGCGGGACGACGGGATGGCGAAGAAATACACAATATTATTTAATCCCGCCTTCTTTCCGTCTCCCCTTACCGGCAAAAGAAGGAAGTTATATAGTAGTAGAAGTGGATAGATTTTAGTGGATAGGACCAGGATTGGTGCAATAAGGTTTTGCATTTTTAAGCCATAATTACATTTCCTGATAATGAAAGTCGATTTTATAATTGTCGGACAGGGAATTGCAGGTACGCTGATCAGTTTTGAACTGATGCGTCATGGAAAGTCGGTGCTGGTGATTGATCAGTTGAAATCAGACAGTTCAAGTTTGATTGCCGGCGCTGTTCTGAATCCGGTTGTTTTCAAAGGGAGAAAAAATGATCCTGAAAGAACCGGTCAGATAAAAATTGCTGTTGATGTTTACGAGGCAATCAGCAAACAAATTCAAATATCCTTTCTCAAAAAAACAACACTTATAAGATTTGCTGATTCCGCAGAGGAACTATCCGCTTTCCGGGAAAATATATCAAAAGCCGGAGTGGAAAAAGAGATGAACTCAGACATTTCGAAGGAAATTGAGAAATACTTTATCGATTCTCAAAGCAGTGTTTCGGTTTCGCCGGTGTGGAAAGTTGACAATGGACTTTTGCTTTCAACCTGGCGAAAATTTCTCCTGCAAAACCAATTACTTCGCGAAGAGATTTTTGAATATGCGAACTGCAAAATCAGTAAAGAAGAAGTAATCTATAAAGACATCTGTTCAGAAAAAATTATTTTTTGCGAAGGTGTCGGTGTGAAAAACAATCCATTCATTAATTCAGATTCCTTTATTCCAAACAGGGGAGATGTATTGATACTTTTCATTCCAGGTCTTCAGACAGAAATTATTTTTCAGAAAGAATATCGTCTCATCCCAATGAATGACGAATTGTTTTGGCTGGGAAGCAACTATCGCTGGTCTTTTGAAAATCTGAAGCCTGATGCCGAATGGAGAATAAATGCAGAACCGCTCCTGAAGCAATGGATAAAACTGCCATTTAAAGTTGAACATCATCTTGTGGCGGAAAGACCGACAACATCCGGTCAGCAGGTATTCGCGACAAATATCAGCGGCTATAAGAACGCATTCTGGTTAAACGGGCTCGGCACCAGGGGATTTACGATCGCGCCCGCAATCATACAAAGCTGGCTGCCCCGGCTACTCCATTAATTCCACAATTCAACCGCTTTTTCCGCATTTCATTCCCAAACAGATTTGAACTGCACATCGGAAATATCAACTTGCTGCTAAATTAACACTGAAGAATTAAAACACAAAATCATGCATAACAAGAAATTTCTGATTACAGTTTCATTAATCGCAGCAATGATGGGTTACTCTTCCTGCCTTGACGGCACTGGTAAAGAAGGAAACTCAAAACCATTGACCCAGGAAGAAAAAGTAAAGCGCGGCGAATACCTGGTGAATTTTATTGGTTGTGATGATTGCCATTCACCAAAAAAGATGGGTCCGAATGGGCCGGAGATAGTTGCAGAAACCAGACTTTCAGGATATCCTTCGTCAAGACCTATTCAAAAGCCAGACAGTAATTCTGTAAAGGCCGGGTGGGTTTTATTTGGCTCCGATCTCACTTCGTCCGCAGGGCAATGGGGTATGAGTTTTGCTGCCAACCTGACTTCTGATGCAAGCGGAATTGGCAACTGGTCAGAAGAACAATTTGTGTATGCGATCAGGAATGGAAAATTAAAAGGTCTCGAAAATAGCAGACCGATACTTCCTCCGATGCCATGGTTTATGTACAGGAATATGACGGATGATGATCTGAAATCAATTTTTGCTTATCTCAAAACAGTACCACCAGTTATCAATGTTGTACCTGGGCCAAAGCAGATTTCAGAAACTCCCTGATTGAACCGGTGAATGATTCACGAATAATAGCCATTGTCATGCTACCGATGATCTTAAAGATTTGCACTACTTTTCAAGATAGCCGATAGTGATACAAATGATAATTTACGGTTAACATACCTCTGGAAATGAATTGAACCAAAGCAAGGATTATGACAAAGACGAACCTAATTGCGGTGACAGGTAGGCAGGGCATTTCGGGTGTTGTAGCG
>JAATGW010000514.1 GCA_015654495.1 Chitinophagales bacterium | reverse complement strand
TCGCGCAATTTGCGAATGCCGGAATCCCCTATATTTCGCTTTGTACAGCTCCTACATATGGTGGCACCACTGCTTCATTTGCAATGGTTGGAGATATCAACATTGGCGAACCAGGAGCGATGATCGGTTTTGCAGGTCCCCGTGTAATACGCGAGACAATAAAAAAAGATCTGCCGGAAGGTTTTCAGAGTTCTGAATTTGTAATGAATCATGGATTTCTCGACATCATTGTAAACAGGAAACAACTAAAAGAAAAAATCGGCACTCTCCTGTTGCTCTTCAAAAATTAATTACTTCTGAACGGAACGGAATAAACCTGCTACCAATGGAATTAAAAAACCGCTCCGCCTATTTCGATTATTATATAGATGATGAATTTGATGCAGGTATGGTACTAGCCGGCACCGAGGTCAAATCCATCCGTGCAGGAAAAGTAAGTTTCAATGACAGTTATTGCTTTTTGTCAAAAGGTGAACTATGGGTGAAAAGTCTGCATATAGCTCCATATGAATTTGGCACCTATGCAAATCATGATCCTGTTAAAGAAAGAAAGCTTTTACTTACAGCCCGGGAATTGAAAAAGCTTGATACAAAAACAAGGGAGAAGGGTTACACGATAATTCCATTGAAAATTTTTTTCAACGATAAGGGATTTGCGAAAATGAAGATTGGCCTGGCAAAAGGTAAGAAAACACACGATAAAAGAGAATCTATAAAACAAAAAGATGCCGAAAGAGAGATGAAACGGCACCTTAAATGAATCGAAATTCATTCATCAAACAGAGTATCAACTGCTTAGGAGATGGCATGATATTTTCACTTATGCTGAACTTATGAGATTACTCTTTACTCTTGTTTTTCTGGCTTTTTCGGGTATGCTTGCTGCTCAGAATGTGACTGGCAGTTGGTTTGGCCGGGCCGATGTCTTATTGGAGGGATCGCATAACAATTATCTGGCTGAACTCACACTCAAACAGAAAGGCCGTGTTGTTGAAGGCATTATGGGCTATTATTTCAAAAACAGCTATCAAAGCTTTTTTGTAAGAGGTACCTATAACAGTAAAACGAGGTATGTCGAATTGAAGAATGTACCTATCATGTATTTCAGAAATTCCAGCTCAAAACCAACCGTAGATTGTCTCATGGATTTTGAAGCTCAGCTGGTAATTTCAAAATTGAAAACAAATCTTAAAGGCTATTTTCTCCGTGATCCTCAATACAGGTATACATGTCCTGACCTGAGCATCAATTTCACAAAAGATATTGCTGAAGACAATCCCGACAGTATATTACGGGAAGGCATATCCGCACAACGTATCTGGAAGCCGATGGCCGAAGAAACAGTAATCACTCCAGAGCTGGTGATTGAAAAGAAAAAAATCGAACCTGACGCCATACAGCTTGCCTTTGAAAAAAGAAAGCCTTTAAAATTAAAAGAGATTCTGGTGGAATCGGATTCACTCCGGATGACATTCTATGATAACGGCACCATCGACGGAGATACGATCCCTGTTTTTTATAATAAGGTTGCCGTACTTACAAAACAGCCTTTATCTGTACAGGGCATTAATTTATATGTCGGCCTTGATCCGAATGTTGAAGTAAATGAACTGAGTGTATTTGCTGAAAGCCTCGGAACCATCCCACCGAATACCGCACTCGTAATTATTGAAGATGGTGTTAATCGTTTTGAACTCTTTTCCACCAGCGACTTTGCAAGAAACGGCACCGTATATATCAGGCGAAAACGTTAAACGTGAAACGTTGAACATTTCAAAACAATTCCTGCTGCGGGCTTTCTGGTTTATGAATCCATTCTATTTCAGTACTTTTTGTATAGTCAGCCAGTTTATTTCCAACAGCTTTCCATCCCATTACTTCGACAAACCCATCAAGTTTGACCTTTGTGGTCCGGGCCTGTTGTCCTCTCCCGGATTTAATTGATACTACGGGTTTATCTACAGTTGTTACGGCTTCAAGCATATTACCTTCACCTTCTTTTACAAACAAAAAGCGGCTATGCAAGGTCGTTGTTTCAATCCGGAAGCGTTTCACGTTAAACTGAAGTTTATCCATATCCCGATAGATCGCGGTGATTAGCTTTTCAGGATTGAATTTTTCTATCAGAACGATCTGCTTAACATCAAAGCGCTGATTGAGCTCCGTATCGGTAATTTCATAACTACCATCCTGGAAAACCACTAAAATCTTTTCGTCTGGCTGAAAACTTCCAAGCCACTCCCCTTTCTCTTCTGTATTCAACCTACCGAATGCATCGTCAAACCACAGATTCAGGGCACCAAGAGTTGAAACACCGGCATCTTTGATTTTTACCGAACGAATGGGATATTTGGTTACCTGGTTGCCGATCGCTGTCCTGGTTTTTATCTCCAGCTCTTCAAAATAATATTCGAGATTTTTATTGCGTGCAGAGCTGTTGGGACTTAAGGTAATACTCACCGACTCCGCTTCGCCATTAGGATTTACGCTGAAATAGTTCACCTTGCTCTTTTCATGTCCCCTCGTAAGATCATAAATTTTATCGCGGGTGATTCCGGTTACATTAAATCTTTTTGCATAAGCCACACCGGTCTCACCGTCAGTATAGATCATGTTATAGGTGAGCCTTTCGTCGTTTTTCTGAAAAACAGCAACATGAATTATATCTTTCCCGATATAAACTTTGTCGCCGGCTTTTACAATCTTCATCTGCCCACGCCTTGTAAATGCTATTATATCGTCCAGATCGGAACACTCAGTAATAAATTCATCTTTCTTCAAACCTGTACCAATAAAACCTTCAGACCGGTTCACATAGAGCCTGGCATTAGCTATTGCCACCTGCCGGGCTTTTATCACATCGAAAGGTTTCAGTTCAGTCTTTCTCTTCCGGTTGGCACCATATTTTGATTTCAGATTCTCGAAATAAGCAACTGCAAAGTCGACAAGATTATTCAGGTTGTTTCTGGTATCCTTTATTTCTTTTTCGATCCCACGGATTTTTTCATTAAGCTCATCAATATCCAGCTTATAAATCCTTCGTACAGGCTTTTCCGTTAGTTTAAGAATATCTCCCCTGTTGATGCCACGTTTCAGCTTTTTCAGAAATGGTTCAAAGGCTGCAGCAATTGCTTCAATTACTTTATCCCAGGTAGCGTGTTTCTTTTCGAGCTCCTTGTAGATTTTCTCTTCAAAGAAAATTTTCTCAAGTGAAGAATAGTGCCACTGATCCTGCAGCTCGGCCAATTTTATCTCCAGTTCCTTTTTCAGCAATTCCCGTGTACGATCTGTTGAAATTTTCAGCAGTTCAGAAACACTTAGGAAAAGCGGTTTCTGCTCAACTATCACGCAGGCATTGGGCGCAATGCTCACTTCACAATCCGTAAATGCATACAACGCATCAATGGTAATATCAGGTGAAATGCCCGGAGCTAATTCAACCACCACCTCCACCTGTGCTGCGGTATTATCCACTACCTTTTTTATCTTGATCTTTCCCTGGTCGTTCGCTTTCACGATAGATTCCATGAGCTGGGTTGTGGTTACACCATAAGGCACATCACGGATCACAATGCTTTTCTTATCGAGTTCTTCAATGTGTGCACGACACCGGATACGACCACCTCTTTTTCCTTCATTATAAAGGCTTGCATCCGCCATCCCACCCGTCTGAAAATCGGGAAATAGCTCGAACTTTTTCCCGCGCAGGTATTTTATTGAGGCATCTATCAGTTCATTAAAATTGTGGGGCAGTATTTTTGTCGACAGCCCTACTGCAATTCCCTCTGCGCCCTGCGCGAGAACCAATGGGAATTTCATTGGAAGAGATACCGGCTCCTTTTTACGCCCGTCGTAACTCAGCTGCCATTCGGTTGTTTTTGCATTAAACGCAACCTCCAGTGCAAACTTGCTGAGTCTCGCTTCAATATATCTTGGCGCAGCTGCATCATCACCCGTTCTGTTATCACCCCAGTTGCCCTGGGTATCTATCAGCAGGTCTTTCTGTCCAAGGTTCACCAGGGCATCCTGGATACTCGCATCACCATGTGGATGGTACTGCATAGTCTGACCAATAATATTTGCAGCTTTGTTCAGGCGGCCATCATCCATTTCCTTCATCGCGTGAAGGATGCGTCGCTGAACCGGTTTCAAACCATCATCAATAGCAGGTACCGCACGCTCCAGAATTACATATGAAGCATAATCAAGGAACCAACTTTTATACTGCCCGTGAACGCCGGTTTCCATTCCGGTCACTTCATTCAATAACTGCTTTGAATTACTCATCTATCAACGATCTGCCCCTGCGGACATATTTTAATTTTCTCTGAAGTTCAATTCCCCTTTAAACTTTCCCCAACGATAGTGTTCAGGCATTACTGATTTCAACACCAGCCTTTGCCTTTATTTCAAAATCCTTCATTCCTTTAATATTACCCTGTACATCAAGTTCGGCTCCACCAGAAATACATTGCTTAAGTCTCCAAAGCAGGTAAGCGTCGCCGGTAGTATTTTTATTTTTCTGCAGAAAATGGTGAATCACACGTGCCGCTTTCTGCCAGTCGGGCGTGATATGTTTTAATAACGCCGCATCATAATAATCTTCATCAAACTGAACCAGCTTTTTTCCACCTTCGAGAATACGGACCATTTTCCCTTCATTACAAATCCTTGTCCATTCATCCGGATCAACTTCAAATTCACTTAACGTGATCGGCCTTGCGAGTTTTTTTGCTTTGATAAATTCGCGTGGAGGTATCTGGCTTAACCATTCCGGATAGAATATATGCCCCTTTTCATTAATGAAAGGCAGGTTGTTCAGATAAAGAATAAAAATGTGCCCCTGAAAATCTTTCAGCTGACTCATCAGCCAGTAATAACCGCTTACATCATGCTTATTCTGCGCAGCCCAGATCCAGACAAATTCTTCCGGATCCGAATTTAGTTTTTGCTGTAGCGATTCAACAAGCGCAGGATCTTTTATATTTCCGTTTTGCGTGAGGCCACTGAATTCACTGTCAGAAAGCACGGTTTCCCACCAGGAAACCCTTGCGGCAATACCTTCTGCAGTATAAATGTCCCTTAAAGGTCCTACAGCAAAATCATCTTTTACCTGCAGTATCTCACCCTGTAAGGTTTCATCCATCTCAATGGCTTTCGAAAGAACATCAACATCGGCTTCGTTGAAAACAATATGAATCATGAAAGGTCAGATTTCAGTTATTTAATTTTTATTTATGCTTCAGTTGGGGCAACAGGTTCAGATTCTTCCACGCGGTCCAGTTCTATTTTCAGGTTTGATACAATGAACTCCTGTCGTTCCTGGGTGTTTTTACCCATATAATATTCCAACAGGTATTGAATATGCGTGTGCTGTTCAAGAAATACGGGTTGTTTGCGGATATCGGCACCTATGAACTTGCCGAACTCATCCGGAGAAATTTCACCTAATCCTTTAAAACGGGTGATCTCCGCTTTGGCTCCAAGTTTTTTTACAGCAGCGGCCTTTTCAGTTTCGCTATAGCAATAAATTACTTCCTGCTTATTGCGCACCCTGAACAAAGGAGTATCAAGAATATACACATGCCCATCCCGGATCAGATCAGGAAAGAATTGCAGAAAGAAAGTCATCAATAATAAACGGATATGCATGCCATCGACATCAGCATCGGTAGCAATGATAATATTGCTGTAACGAAGGCCCTCATTTCCGTCTTCGATATTCAGCGCATGTTGCAGCAGGTTAAACTCCTCATTTTCATAAACCACTTTTTTGGTGAGGCCAAAACAGTTCAGTGGTTTCCCACGCAGGCTGAATACTGCCTGGGTTTCAACATCACGTGATTTTGTTATGGAACCGCTGGCCGAGTCCCCTTCTGTAATAAAAATGGTACTCTGCAGCCGCCTCACAATAAATTCTTCCTTCCCTTTACTGGGAGGATCATCATTCAAATGAACACGGCAGTCGCGGAGTTTCCGGTTATGAAGATTTGCTTTTTTTGCACGTTCATTTGCCAGCTTTTTTATACCGGCCAACTCTTTACGTTCCTTCTCACTTTGTTCTATACGCCTTTTTAATCCTTCCGCAACAGTAGGGTTTTTATGCAGGTAATTATCAAGCTCACGGCCCAGAAAATCAACCATGAAATTTTTCATAGTTGGTCCGCCTTCAGACATCACCAGTGAACCGAGTTTTGTTTTTGTCTGCGATTCGAAAACCGGTTCCTGTACTCTCACCGCAATCGCAGCCACAATACTCTGGCGTATATCCGCAGTATCATAATCTTTCTTGAAAAAGTCGCGGATCGTTTTTACAAAGGACTCTCTGAAAGCAGCAACATGTGTACCGCCCTGCGTGGTGTACTGACCATTTACAAAACTATAGAGGTCTTCTCCATATTCATTGTTATGTGTAAGCGCTATCTCGACATCGTCAC
>JAATGW010000768.1 GCA_015654495.1 Chitinophagales bacterium | reverse complement strand
GTGCTTTTTCTGTTACTGTTTCTGTTTCCCGTTTTTTTCTTCTTCCTCTTGCTCTTGCTATTTCTCTTTCTCTTGCTCTTGCTCTTTCTCTTGCTCTTTCTCTTTCTCCCTTAGTACAAAACTAAAAAAGGAGAACCTGTTAGTTCTCCTTTTTGCAAGTATGATAAAATGAAATGCCGTATTTATTTGGAACCGGTCTTTGGTTTTTTTGTTGCTTCGTATTTCGCGTATTCATCTGCGCTAAGAACTTCGCCGGTAATTTTTAATTCAAAAGGATAATCAATTCCTTTAAGTTTTACATAGATCGCTTTTTCAAAGGTACCCGGAGCAGCTGCATTAAAACCAGCTGTAACCTTGTCCGTTTTTCCTTTCATGATTGGTTGCTGAGGCCAGCTTGGAGTTGTACATCCGCAGGACGCTGAAGCATTTTCAATGATCACATTGCCTTCACCAATATTGCTGAACAGAAAATCATGGGTAACTGGTGTACCCTGTTTGATCTTACCAAAATTGTATTTGATCTCTTTGAATTTGACGAAATCTTCTACCTTTTTCACTCCTTCCTGTGCAAAGGCTGCAAAGCTGATGCTGATCATGGTTACTGCCAATAATACTCTTTTCATTGTCTATCAGTTTAAATTTTTTATCAGTGTTAAAGAATTATTTGCGGGTGCAGACTGATCAGGAGTTTTCCATACATGACCCTTGATCAGAATAGTTTTCATTTTACCATTTTTATAGAAAATGGAAATTGTTTTTTCAAATTCGCCTTCTGCCGCTGCATTGTAACCAACAGTTATTTTTGAAGACCCTCCTGCAGGAATTGCTTCCTTATTCCATTCAGGTGTTGTACAGCCACAGGATGCCTGCACATTTTCAATCAGCAAAGGTTCAGCTCCTGTATTTACAACTTCAAAAATATGAGTCACCGGTTTTCCCTGTGCAATTCTTCCAAAATTATAACTTGTCTCCTTTAACTGTATCACATCAGGTGCATTTGCAGGTTCCGGTTTCGAAACGGCTTGCGCATGCAACATGTTTACAGAAGCTATAAAGAACAGTAAAAACAGCAATCTTTTCATTTACAGCAGGATTAAGGGCTATTTAACGATCTTACAAATCTACATATTGTAGTTTATAATTGCCAATGGATCACCAGGTAAGTCAATTTTTTAACACAAATCGGGTTTCGATGTGCATTTCTCTGTATTGCGTTGAAAATCAATAGGATAACTGAAGTAGTGTTTTTACGACCCAAAATCATATTTTATTAAAATTCAGGTAGATTTGTTTGATGGACACCATTACCGCAAGTGATACTGCCTTATCAGACCAGTTGTCCTTTGACGCCTTCCGCGAGGCGGTTGTGGATGATTTCAGGTCGGCCTGCATCAGCAGACAGGCCAGTTTACTGGGTCGTAAAGAAGTGCTGACCGGAAAGGCTAAGTTTGGCATTTTTGGTGATGGGAAGGAAGTTCCACAGGTGGCAATGGCCAAATTTTTCCGCCCCGGAGATTTTTACAGTGGTTATTACCGGGATCAGACTTTCGCATTCGCCACCGGAGCGGCAACAATATCAGAATTTTTCTCCCAGTTATATTCAGATCCGGATCCCGCTCACGACCCTCATAGTGCAGGCAGGCAGATGAATTCCCATTTTGCTTCTGCATTTGTTAGCCCGGAAGGTGAATGGCTGGATCTCGTAAACCGGAAAAATCTGACTGCAGGTATTGCACCTACGGCAGGTCAGCTTCCACGTGCACTTGGACTAGCCTATGCATCCAAAGTTTTCCGTGAAAACCCGGGTCTGCAGAAACTGAAAAATTTATCACGCCGCGGCGATGAGGTTTGCTTCTGTACAATAGGTGATGCTTCAACCAGCGAAGGTCATTTCTGGGAGACAGTAAATGCAGCCTGCGTGCTCCAGGTACCGGTGGCATTTTTTGTATGGGACGATGGATATGGTATTTCAGTTCCGAGAAAACTACAAACGACCAAAGGTTCTATTTCGGAAGCTATGAAAGGCTTTCAGAAAAAAGAAGGAACCAATGGAATGCATATTTATAAAGTAAAGGCCTGGGACTATGCAGGCATGTGCGAAATTTTTGAAGAAGGAATCCGCCGGGTCAGAAGCACACATACACCGGCGCTGTTCCATGTAGAGGAAGTGACCCAGCCACAGGGTCATTCAACTTCGGGTAGCCATGAACGATATAAGCCTACTTCAAGGCTGGAATGGGAGCGTGAATGGGATTGTATCCGCAAAATGCGCGAATGGATCATTACCAATTTTCTTGCAACCGAAGAAGAGCTGTTGAAAGTAGAAACTGATGCAAAAAAACTTGTTCTTCAGAGCCGTAAGGATTCCTGGGAAAGATATCTCCAGCCTATTCTGAAGCAGGCAGAACGCACTATCTCTCTTTTGCAGGATATCACGGATGTTAGTATGGATAAGTCACATTCCATCGGGGAAGTG
>JAATGW010000466.1 GCA_015654495.1 Chitinophagales bacterium | reverse complement strand
GAAATCCTAACCTAACAATCATGATTATAAAAATTATCATGATTTATGAATTAATTCAGTGCCGTCAGGCCTGGTGCAATCTTTAGCGCCGGGTTTCAGCCCGGCGTAAAATAAATAACGAAAACTCAAGTGCCGTAGGCACGCAATGATTTCGCTAACATTTTAAATTGCTGGCAAATAAATTTCGTTTTTCGCTCCTCGGAGCTTTATTTCTCTTATTGATTTGTTTACAACGGACTGAAGTCCGTTGCTATAGATTGCACCGCACCTTAGGTGCTGAAAATATCCGGAGATGATGATAAACCGGGAAATCTAAAATTTTTATGAGCTCTTTCGACGCTCCTGACGGTGCGTTGAATATAGCCACCAAGGCCCTAAATAGTTTCTTTCGGTAAAACTACATTTATAAAAATCCGGAATTGGAAGCCAACACAAAGCTGACTTCACAATCCGAAATTCTTACTAACCCAAATAGTAGTTTTTAGTTCATAGTTCATAGTTCATAGTTCAAAGTTCATAGTTCATAGTTCAAAGTTCATAGTTCAAAGTTCATAGTTCATAGTTTAACGTTAAGGGCTGTTTCACTTCGAACTTCGAACTTCGGCCTTCTCACTTCCTAATTCATTCTCTTCTTCAAACTACTCACCTGTTCCTGCAGGTTATTGACAAGGCTTGCAAGCTGACCCATATCCCAGCGCTGCTGGGTTGCAATCTTGCTGATGACCATCTGCGCCTGCCAGAGTTCAAGAATATCTTCGGCATTCATCTGGTAAGGTTGATATGCAGGATTATCACTTACCATCGTTAGTTTATTTTTTGCCTTGTTGCTTTTTACCACACGCTTGTAAACGATGCCCTCATTCCTGCTGATCACGATATACGCATTATTACTCTTTATATCATCCACCTGTTCCATTTTCTGACCTACAATTACTGACCCGCTGGGTGTTGGCAACATACTATCTCCGAGAATTTCAAATGCCCGGTACTGCCCGGCTCCCAACATGGGCAACGTAAACGTATTCAATTCATCAATAAATTCTTCATCAGCATAACCGGCGAGATAACCCGCAGCAGCTTTCACCGGTACAAAATGAATCAGGTTATTTTCAGATAATAATTTCTGATGCCTTCTCTTCGCCAGATAACTGCCTTTCACTTCGCTGATATCCCGGCGCAACAAATCGTCGAGCGATACTTTAAAAAGATCACTTATAGTTTCGAGTACTTCAAGCCTGGGCTCAGCTCTTTCTTCTTCGTAAGCTCCCAACAGGGATCTTTTGATTCCCAGTTTAGTGGCGAATTCTTCCTGGGTCAGACCCCGGAGTTTGCGCAGGTATTTTAAATTTTGTCCGGCAAAAGATTGAGGCATACTAATGAATTTGGAAGCAAGATACTAAAATATTTAGTTTAGCAAAACTTTTTTTTCGCAGCAGTTTTCCAGGCATGCAACAGGCAGGAGGCAGCATGCAGCAGATATTAAAAAACCATCCTGCAGAAAAAGTATGATGGAATAGCTGTTGATTTCGATGCCAAAATTTAAAAATTGTGGTTTTTTTAGTTGCCCGTTTGCTCACACTAAAAAGATAATTATTCAGTTTGCTTTCTCCTTCATTCGGCTTATCAAAACTCTTGCTCACCTGCCGAATTCTAAACTTTAATTCTGAATCCAAACTGCATTTGAAGATTAATTTTTATCCCGTATTGAATTACTTTATTTCTGTTCTTCTGATCTGAATTTGTCTGCTGCCTGCTGCCCGCTGCCTGCTGCCTATTGAATATTGCCCGAAATTCTGCATTTTTACAACTGATTATGGCCAAAACATCCAAACCCCGGAAGTCCGCAAAGGGGGAAAAACCAGTAATTCTTATCACCAATGACGATGGCGTAATGGCGCCTGGAATCCGTCACCTGATTGAAGCAGTCCGTGATCTTGGAAAAATAGTGGTTGTAGCCCCTGACAAACCACAATCGGGTATGGGTCATGCGATCACCATCGGTTTTCCGCTTCGGCTGCAGCAGGTAAAAATTATAGAAGATGTGGAAGCATGGAGTTGCAGCGGAACACCAGTTGACTGTGTAAAACTCGCAGTTGACAAAATCCTTCATCATAAACCGGATATCTGCCTGAGCGGTATCAATCATGGCGCGAATCATTCCATCAATGTTATTTATTCGGGTACAATGAGTGCTGCCATCGAAGCATCAATTGAAAATATTCCGTCGATCGGATTTTCATTGATGAATTACAGCCTGGAAGCGGACTTTACAGCTGCAAAAAAATATGCCCGGATCATTGTTGAAAAAATTCTGAAAGTCAAAACCGCCAATCATCTTTGTCTGAATGTAAATTTCCCGTCCATTGACGATAGCCTGATCAATGGTATCAAAATTTGCCGCCAGGCATATGCGAAATATGAAGAAGATTTTAATGAACGTAAAGATCCGACAGGAAAAAAATATTTCTGGCTTACAGGTGAATTTGTAAATATGGATAAAGGTCGCGACACCGACGTTTGGGCCCTTGAAAACAATTTTGTATCCGTAGTTCCCGTTCAGTTTGACCTGACAAACTATACCTTAAAAACACAACTGGAAAAATCCCTGAAATGGTAATTTTTAAAAGAGACAACCTGCGATTCGGATTGCTTATTGGTTTTATTCTTCCACTGATCAGCGTTTTTGGCTACTACTGGTGGAAATTCAGTTTGTACACATTCAGCGATTTTATCTATGCTCTTAAAACAAACAAACCACTTATTACTGCAATCACTATTCCCTGCCTCCTTCTCAATATTGTTTTATTTACGATTTATATAAATACGAAAAGAGATCAGACGGCGAAGGGAATTTTTGTTTCCACTCTTCTTTATGCAATAGCTTCGCTGCTGTTTAAATATTTTTCGTGAAGTATTATCTCATTTCCGGCGAAGCGTCTGGTGATCTGCATGGCAGCAACCTGATCCGCGAAATCAAAAAGCTTGATAGTAATGCCAGCTTCCGCGGCTGGGGCGGGGATATGATGCAGGCAGCCGGAATGGACCTGGTAAAACATTATCGCGATCTGGCTTTCATGGGATTTGCAGAAGTTGTTGCCAATCTTCGGACGATTATGAATAATATGAGCTTCTGTAAAAAGGACCTCTTAGAATTCAATCCTGATGTGGTAATTTTTATTGACTATCCCGGATTTAATATCCCCATTGCAAAATTTGCTAAAGCAAATAATTTCAAAACAGTTTACTATATAAGTCCGCAGGTGTGGGCATGGAAAGAAGGCCGCGTGAAAACGATCAGAAAAGTAATCGATAAAATGCTGGTTATTCTTCCCTTTGAAAAAGAATTTTATCAGAAATGGAATTATCCGGTAGTGTATGTGGGTCATCGACTGGTACAGGTGATCGACGATTTCGGAACAACTACAAGCCACCACCTGAAAGAAAAAAAACAATCGCCTTATTACCCGGTTCCCGCAAACAGGAAGTTGCCAAGAAACTGCCGGTAATGCTCTCCGTTAGTCCGTTTTTTCCTGACTATCGCTTTGCAATCGCCCAGGCTCCCGGCCTCGACGATGCATTTCTGCAAAGTTTTACCAAAGACTATCCGAATGTTGAATTGGTTAAGGGTAAAACATATGACCTGTTGCTGCAGGCAGACGCAGCCCTTGTAACTTCGGGCACAGCAACGCTTGAAACCGCACTGCTTGGCATACCCGAAGTTGTATGTTATAAAGGAAGCGCGGTTTCATACATGATCGCCAAAAGACTTATTAAGGTCAAATATATCGCCCTGGTGAACCTGATCATGGATAAGCAGGTTGTAAAAGAACTGATACAGGATGACCTGAATACGGAAAACCTGAGAAAGGAACTCAATGAAATTTTAAACAACGAATCACGCCGCTCGCAGTTAAAGGAAGATTATGCAGCCATGTATGCTTTGCTTTCCAGAGGTGGACTGGCTTCAGCTAAAGCAGCAGCAGAAATTCGCATGGTCTTACCCTGATCAGCGTTTCGTGCAGAGTTTATAAGCCAGCACTATCATAGCGAAAATAAACAGGAGAAGAGAAATACGGTTGATGCCATGCATATATCTCACCCATTGTGTATTCGGAGCATTGGGATCTTTTTTCTTCAGATAAAGATATTCTGCAAGTTGCCTGAAAATGCCCATGTATTGATTTTACAATACAAATGTACGATGGCTGAATCTTTTTAAATTTCTCAGGTATAAATACTTAGAAAAAGATAGTATGCCATAACAAATGCCGTTACCAGTTTGATAAGCGTTCCAAACAGAAACCCTGCAAAGGATCCGATAGCAGCGCGTAAAGCCTGTTGCGAATCTTTATTGGCAATATATTCACCAATGAAAGCACCGATAAAGGGTCCAAAAATAATTCCCCACGGCCCCAGCCAGAAAGCCGCGAGAAATCCCAATGTACAGCCCCAGATTCCGTATTTACTACCACCGAATCTTTTGGTTCCATATATCGGAACGAGGTAGTCAAGCAAAATAACCGCACCAATAATAACTGCCCATACTACCAGAAAGCGAACTGTAAATGGTTTGTCTGTCCTGAACTGCTGGATAAGTAAAGCAATATAACAAAGAGGTGTGCCCGGCAATACGGGCAGAATACTTCCGGCAATTCCGGCAAGCATTAAAATCACACCGAGTATGATCCATATATAGTCCATACCGATACCAATGTACGATCTTAAATTAATTCTGAATCGGTGTCAAACCCGATCTTTATACAATATTCAAAGCCAGATTTATTATTTTTAAATTATGGATAAGCTGAGAGATCCGGATCTGAATAATAAACTCGCCATCGAAAATACTGAGCTTGCTTATAAAAGAACACAACTGGCCTGGGTAAGGACTGTATTTGCAATAATAACTACAGCGATCGCCCTCGACCAGGTTGTTAAAGCCCTTCGGGAACCAGGAGTGAAAACAGGGCAATTCTGGCTTTCCAACAGCAGTCTGATCAGTTTTTTATTGACCAGTATCGGATCTCTCCTATTGATCGCCGAAACATTTTTTTATGTGAAGCGAACAAAAGAGCTGATGATTATGCGTGGCGCAAAACTTTCCAAAATTTCAGGAACAGCTATTCTTTCTCTTTTTGTAATTCTCCTTGGTATGCTCGTAAGTTATATGCTGGTCATTTATGGCTGATCATTTTTTTACATCTTCCATATACCTTCTGATGGTTGCGGGACTCATATACCTTTCGCTGTAGTTTCCTTTTTCTCCTTTCACATCCAGCTGCTCCGGATCCGGTGCATTAAAAATTGTGCGTGCATATATTGCACTGGCCAAAAGATACTCGCCCATCCCCTGCGAAATGCATAAACTGTCAGTAAGAAACTCAAAGCGGTTCATGTATTTTTTTGACATATGATTGATGCCCAAACCAACGAGGCCAAGACCACTCATTTTTGCAAAATTTTTTACATGACTCAGTTCGTGACCCAGGATACCTACACTGGGAACAAAGGCCATATTTTTTAATGTAAACTTATCCCATTCGCCATTAATGCTGCTGCTGATAAAGACCTTGTATTTTCGTTTTTTTGCGCTGCGGAAAATACCACCAAAAGTCGGCCTTGCTGACAACGGTGCATATCCTTTCCGGAGAATAAAATCTATCCGGATATTTTTTAATTCAGGGAAAAATGATAAAGCTTGCAAAATGGGAGCTTCAAACGTTGCCGGGATCTTTTTATGATTCCCGAATTCAGTCCGTAGGGCCCCTATGTCTGAAACACTGTCCGCTACCACATGAAGGTTACTGCCCTGCGCCTGTACCGAATAAACAAAAAATATCCCGATACCGGCAATCAACAAACGAAAATAATGCACAGTCTTTGAAGTCATCCGGGAATACATCAGATAATGCAGCTAATCTAAAAAGAAAAGAGGAAGATCGCTCTTCCTCTTTTCGAATCTATTGATACATTAACATTTTTCTAAGGCAGTGTAACATCATATTCCTTGTTGCCGATGGTAAGGATTGCAGCTTTGTCGCATTCGCCTGCACCATAATCGAGAACGCCGGTAATATTATTGAACGCCAGGTTCAATTTTCCTGAAACAGTATTGTAACAGGTGAATTTCCTTAATAGTGGTGTTTCAGAAGCAGCAGTGAGTTCATTACCAGTTGAGGATTTCACAGTGCCTGAGCCTGTGATATTAAATTCATCATTTGAAAAATCCAATGGAGTATCAGCACCTTTGGCCTGAACCCAGGTAACAACACTTGATCTGGTGTACCAGGTTCCGTCAGGATATGTGATTTTTCCATCCACCAGCGTTGTGGTAATATTGAGACCGGTAAATGAACCATTATTTTTAATAGTATATGTTCCCTCCAGTTTGTAGTCGTTTACGCTGTATCCGTCAAAACTAACTGCTATCTGTGCGCCAGGATTTATAAATTTTTTGGAGATTGTATAAATCAATTTTCCTTTACGTACAAAGCCATTAGTCCCGGTACAGCCTGTTCCAAAATCAATTGTTACTGTTTTCGGGAAAGTGGTTCCCTGCGGACTTATGGTGATTGTTGCGCAGGCCTGAGTTTCACGAATGGTTAACCCGCTTTCTGTATTTGCCTGAATTACTTCCTGGGAAACATCGTCAAAAAAAACATCAGAAGTGGCTTTGGCCGTGGTAAGTCCTATTTCAGATTTATTGTCGGGAGCGTCTTCTGTCTTCTTTTCTTTGGTACAAGCCTGAAAAATGGTGAGGACAGAGACAGCTATTATCAGTGTCCTTTTGAATGGAGTTTTCATAATCAATCAAATTTGGTGTACAGACTATAAAACGTTTGGCGCTCCTTAGGATTGCACCCATGCAACAAATAAACTGTTAAACAGATTAAAGGCCTGTTAACCCGGCTTTTACTTATTAGAACAGCTTAATATAACCAAGGGGCTGATAAGTGAGTCAGGACCTGTTGTAAATTTTGATAATGGGCTCGCGAATAGCCCGTGCGGCTTCAGATGAATAAAAATGGATTATTTCAGCTATTTCTTCCGCCTTTACCCATAAATCAGGGTCAGCATCCGGCATAGCCGATCTGTTCTGGGGAGTATCGATTGTACTCGGAACAACAACATTCACAACCACTTCCGTGCCTTTTGCCTCTTCATTTAAAAGTTCGGCCAGCCTGAAAATCATTGATTTGGAAAGACCATAGGCGAAAACACCCTTACTGTCTTTCATATTCAGTCCTGGCCGGGCTCCAATCAGGAAAATGCGGCCAAAGCCCTGTTTTTTCATTTGGAGAAAAAGCGGCTTCGCGCAATTAAACGCGGTTACAAAGTTCAGGTTCAACATTTTATAAATACTATCGGAACTGGTTGCCTCAAGATTACCTAACGCAAATCCTCCCACTGTCAGCACTGCAATATCAATCGTTGAATTCTTTTGCAAGTATACTTCTATTGAATCTGCCACTGCTTTCTCATCCTGCAGGTTGAGTTCGGTAAGTTCCGGTTGCTTTTCAGGCCAAACCGGCCGCTTTTCCCCGGGTAATATGGTGGCCATTACCTGATCATCCGCGGAAAGAAATTTTTGAATGACAGCCTTACCCATATTGCCGGTAGCTCCTGAAACCCAGATCTTTCTTTTCATATAAATTTTTTTGTAATCGTTAAAAAGGGCCGATTGCCTTAAAGGCCCGAATCATTTGAACTGAATCCACCTGCTTCGGTAAAATCTTAGTAATTTTACAACGATGCAGACATAGAAAACGGCGCATTTTTATAAGAATCTTCCGCTGTTCAGTATTCACTTCATCAGGTCATCCTTTAAACCTAAAAAACCTTTACTGCTTAAGTTTCGGGAATGGATTAATGCTGATATTAACCAAACATTTCGGATTTTTGCAGATCAAACCAGCAGGTGATTATGTACGAAGAAAATGAAAATATTTTAGACCAGGTCACTTCGTCGGAATACAAATATGGCTTTGTAAGTCATTTTGAAACCGATGATGCGCCAAAAGGTTTAAGTGAAGACACCGTCAGATTTATTTCAGCCCGGAAAAATGAACCGGCCTGGATGCTTGAATACCGGTTGAAAGCATATCGGCACTGGCTAACTATGCAGGAGCCAACCTGGCCCAACGTCAGCTATCCGGCTATTAATTACCAGGATATAATTTACTATTCTGCTCCAAAGCAGAAGATAAAAGCAAATAGTCTCGATGAAATTGATCCTGAATTGAGGCGCACATTTGAAAAACTGGGCATTTCCCTGCAGGAACAAAAAAGATTGTCAGGCGTGGCTGTTGATGCCGTAATTGACAGTATATCGGTAACAACCACATTTAAAGATGAACTCGGCAAACAGGGAATCATTTTCTGTTCAATGAGTGAAGCTATTCAGGAACACCCTGAGCTTGTTCGGAAACATCTCGGCTCCGTGGTTCCTCCTACCGATAATTTCTTTTCTGCTTTGAATGCGGCCGTATTCAGTGATGGATCTTTTTGCTATATCCCGGAAGGCGTCCGTTGCCCGATGGAACTGTCGACCTATTTCAGGATCAATGCCGCTAATACCGGTCAGTTTGAAAGAACCCTGATTGTTGCAGAGCCCGGAAGTTATGTGAGTTATCTGGAAGGCTGTACTGCACCGATGCGTGATGAAAATCAGCTGCATGCGGCTGTTGTTGAACTGATTGCTCTTGAAAGAGCTGAAATAAAATATTCTACTGTACAGAACTGGTATCCCGGTGACAAAGAAGGCAGGGGCGGCATCTACAATTTTGTAACCAAGCGCGGGATCTGTGCGGGTGATTATGCAAAAATATCCTGGACGCAGGTGGAAACAGGCTCCTCAATTACCTGGAAATACCCCAGCGTAATTCTGAAAGGTGATTATAGTAATGGTGAATTCTATTCAGTAGCAGTCACAAATAACTTTCAGCAGGCGGATACAGGCACTAAAATGATCCATCTTGGCAAAAATACCAGGAGCCGGATTGTATCCAAGGGAATTTCAGCTGGCAGAAGCAATAATAGTTATCGCGGATTGGTGCAGGTTGCCCGGCATGCTTCCAAAGCCCGTAATTTTTCTCAGTGCGACTCGCTTTTACTGGGCGATAAATGCGGTGCACATACTTTTCCTTATATAGAGGTAAAAAATAATACCGCAATTGTGGAACACGAAGCCACTACATCCAAGATTGGCGAAGACCAGATCTTTTATTGCAATCAGCGTGGTATAGATACGGAAACGGCAGTTGCCCTTATCATTAATGGATTCGCGAAAGAAGTGATGAACCAGCTTCCGATGGAATTTGCGGTAGAGGCTCAGAAATTGCTGGCTATCAGTCTGGAAGGAAGTGTGGGATAATAGCGGTTTTGCGGCGCTTTGTTTGTAACTTCGCGCTCTCGAAAAATGACCAATAAAGACAAAAACGATAATGTTAAAGATTAAGAATTTACATGCGGGGATTGAGGGGAAGAAGATCTTGAATGGTATCAATCTTGAAATAAAGGCAGGCGAAGTGCATGCGATCATGGGGCCAAATGGTTCCGGCAAAAGCACGCTCGCCTCTGTTCTCGCCGGCCGCGAAAACTTTGAGGTTACCGGAGGTTCAGTTGAATTATTTGACAAAGACCTGCTGGCAACGTCTCCTGAAGACCGAGCCCGTGCCGGCATGTTTCTGGCTTTTCAGTATCCGGTAGAAATCCCGGGTGTGAGTACAACAAATTTTATCAAGACGGCGGTTAATGAATGCCGTAAGTACCGCGGACAGGAGCCATTGGATGCTGTTGCTTTTCTGAAAATGATGAAGGAAAAAATGAAACTGGTTCATATTGATCAGTCATTGCTAAGCCGGTCACTCAATGAAGGATTCTCAGGTGGCGAAAAGAAACGCAATGAAATTTTCCAGATGGCGATGCTTGAACCCAAACTCGCTATTCTGGATGAAACAGATTCCGGTCTGGATATTGATGCATTACGCATTGTTGCAAATGGAGTTAATTCCTATCGCAATGGAGAAAATGCATTCCTGGTTGTAACACATTATCAGCGCCTGCTGGATTATATCGTTCCCGATTTTGTACATGTATTGTATAACGGAAGAATTGTGAAGTCGGGTACCAAAGACCTGGCCCTGGAACTGGAAGAAAAAGGATATGATTTTATTAAGAATGAAGTGGAACTTACGTTAAACGTTTAACAACTAACGTTAAACGTTGAACGTTAAACGTTGAACGTGACATGCAAAAAGAAGCAAAAGAGTTTTTCAATACAAGGTTTCATGAGCAACCCGTAAATGGATCGGCATTAGCCGGTTTCAGGCAGCAGGGTCTGGATATGTTCAACAAGCTGGGAATCCCAGCTGTTAAACATGAAGAATGGAAATATACCCGCGTGAATGCTTTGTTCAATAATGACCTGACCTATAACCTGGATGCTTCCGGAATAAGTAAAGCTGAGCTGGACAGTTTTCGGTTACCCCAGACCGCTAATGCCACATCGCTTGTACTGGTAAACGGTGTATACAGCCCGGAACTATCCGACATAAAACATTCAGTAAAAGATCTGCTGGTCCTGCCTTTGGAAACAGCTGCAGCCGGTGAATATGGAGCCATTGTAAAAAAACACCTGGGCCATAGCGCAGCTTATCATCCCGATGGTATTCATGCACTCAATACTGCTTTTACACATGGCGGCATTTTTATACTCGGTAAAAGCAACCGGGTGATTACTGAGCCTGTTTATATTTATCATATCACTGACAGTCGTTCCGGATTCGCTTTCGCACAACCAAGGATATTGGCCTATGCTGAACAGCAATGCGAATTGCAGCTGGTTGAATACTATGGAACAATCGGAAATGAAGGTTCTTTTACCAACGAGGTAATTGAAATTGTTGCTGAAGCTGCTTCGGTACTCGACTATTATAAGATCCAGCATGAAGGCCCTCATGCCAATCATGTAGGTACAACACATGTAAGACAGTTAGGAAAATGCCTCACCAATGCAGTAACGATTTCCCTGAGCGGCGGACTTATCCGGAACAACCTGAATATGATCATGGAGTCAGAGCGTGGCGAATCACATATGTACGGCTTATATTTACTGAATGGCAAAACACATGTAGACAATCATACGATTGTCGATAATGTACAGCCGAATTGTTTCAGCAATGAGTTGTATAAAGGAATCATGGACGAAAAATCAACCGGTGTTTTCAATGGAAAGATTTTTGTTCGCCAGGATGCGCAGAAAACCAATGCTTATCAGTCCAATAAAAATATTTTATTAGGCGATGCTTCATCAGTAAACACAAAACCACAACTTGAAATTTTTGCTGACGATGTAAAATGTTCGCATGGTTGTACAATTGGTCGTCTCGATGAAGAAGCACTTTTCTATTTACGTACCCGCGGAATCAGCGAGAAGAATGCACAATCATTGATGTTGCATGCCTTCGCCGTTGATATACTCGAAAATATCAAACCCCAGGCCCTGAAAGTGTTTGTTGACCATATCATTTCAGAACGTCTCGATTTTAATTTCTGATTATGGAAAGCGTTATGAATCTTAGCCGGTTTGATGTACAAAAAATCCGGGACCAGTTTCCTATTCTGACACGTTCAGTAAAAGGCCATCCGTTGGTGTACCTTGATAATGCGGCAACTTCCCAGAAGCCGAAAGCGGTTATTGATGCATTGACTGATTATTATACAGGTTATAACGCAAATATCCATCGCGGGATCCATACACTGGCTGAAGAAGCCACAGCTGCATTTGAAAGAACCCGTGAAACAGTAAGATCATTTATCGGTGCATCTGCAGTAGAAGAAATCATTTTCACACGCGGTACAACTGAGAGTATCAATCTTGTTGCTTCAAGCTGGGGACGAACGAATCTTAAAGCCGGCGATGAAATTATTCTGTCGTCGCTGGAACACCACAGCAATATAGTTCCCTGGCACATGATTGCCGAGGCAACGGGGGCAAAAATTAAGGTGGTGCCGATCAATGATGAAGGTGAATTTCAGTTTGATGAATTTGAAAAATTACTCAGCGCAAAAACAAAAATCGTTTCTGTCGTTCATGCTTCCAATGCACTTGGAGTCATAAACCCTGTGAAAAAAATAATTGATGCAGCTCATCGTTTTGGTGCGGTTGTATTGATCGATGGGGCGCAGTCAACTGTACATCTGGACATTGATGTTACAGAACTGGATTGCGATTTCTTTGCTTTCTCCGGACACAAAGTATATGGGCCAACAGGTGCAGGCGTTTTGTATGGCAGGAGAACGCTGCTGGAAGCAATGCCGCCTTTTCAGGGTGGTGGTGAAATGATCCGTGAAGTGACTTATGAAAAAACAACATATAATGACCTCCCCTATAAATTTGAAGCCGGCACACCGAATATTGCTGATACAATTGCATTGAAAGCTGCGCTTGATTTTGTAACAGAAACTGGCAAAGCGGCAATACGTGCGCATGAGGATACGCTCCTTGAATATGCAACAACCGAGCTCAAAAAATTACCTGGTTTGAAAATTCATGGTGATGTTGAAAAAAAAGTGAGTGTTGTTTCTTTTACTATCGAAGGGATACATCCGCAGGATATCGGCATTTTACTGGATAACCAGGGCATTGCTGTAAGAACGGGACATCATTGTGCCGAGCCTTTAATGAACCGCCTTTGCATTCCCGGTACCAGCCGCGCCAGTTTTGCGATGTACAACACCCTGGAAGAAATTGATTCTCTTGTCCGCGGTTTGCAGAAGGTTATAAAAATGATGCGGTAAAAATGTCTTCAGTAAGTTCCATACCATCTATAGAAGAAGAAATCATTGAAGAGTTTTCCCTTTTCGACAGTTGGGAAGACAAATATGAATATATCATCGATATGGGGAAAAAATTGGCTCCATTACCTGATGAGTTTAAAAAAGAAGAAAATAAAATCAGAGGCTGTCAGTCAACTGTTTGGATGGTATCCGAAGTAAAAGATGGGCGGGTTTATTATAAAGCAGACAGTGATGCTGTTATTGTAAAAGGACTGATCAGCATGCTGATCCGCGTATTCAGCGGACAAAAAGCGGGAGATATTGTAAGTGCAGATATGAAATTCATTGATGAGATCGGAATGAGCACCCATCTGGCGCAAACGCGTTCTAATGGTTTGCGTTCTATGATCAAACAAATGAAACTGGATGACATGGCCTGGAACGCCGCTAAAAATCAATCTTAGTAAAGGAACAATTTTCAATTTCCTGCATAAAATGGTACTATGGAAAATGAAGCATTAAAGGAAAAGGTGATTGAAAAGCTCCAGGGTATTTTTGATCCTGAAATTCCGGTTAACATATATGACCTGGGACTAATCTATGAAGTCACCGTATTACCTATCAATAATGTACAGGTCGTAATGACCCTGACGGCACCCAGTTGCCCCGCAGCTCAGACTTTACCACATGAAGTGGATCAGAAAATCCGCGAGATTGAAGGCGTTAATGATGTACATGTTGAAGTTACATGGACTCCGGCCTGGACTAAAGATATGATGAGCGAAGTTGCAAGGCTTGAACTTGGGTTTATGTGACGTTAAACGTTCAACGTTTTACGTTTAACGTGAGGAGAATTTCCTTCAGCTTTTCGGTTATACCCTTATAGTCGCCGGTAGTTATGGCTTCTTTTGAAAACAACTGGCTCCCTATCCCAGTTGCAAATACTCCGGCATCCAGCCAGGTTTTTATTGAAAGAGCATTTACCTGTACCCCTCCGGTTACCACAATTTTAAGGTGGGGTAATGGTGCAAGAAGATGTTTTATATAATCAGCACCCATGCTGCTTCCCGGAAAAAGTTTTATTAAAGGCGATCCTGCGAGGTGGGCCTGCTGAAATTCAGTTGGTGTCATACAACCAGGGATCCACGGTATATTATTTTTTGCACACCGCTCACCTACTTTGAAATCAAGATTCGGAGCAATGATATAATCAGCGCCTGCATCTATAAATTTCTGTGCCGTTTCTGCATCAAGTATGGTTCCCGCTCCGAGTGTGAGTTCGGGTAATTCCTTTTCTGCGAAAGGAACAAGCTGCTTAAAAACATCAAATGCTTTGGAATCCCGGTTGGTGAGTTAAAATGCCCGGATTCCGGCCTCATAACATGCAGCTATAACCGATTTGCAGATCTCAACATCGGCAAAGTTGAACAGGGGCAATAACCGTGTCGACTGGATTTTTTGTAGTACTTCTTGCTGCCCGAATCTGGCCATAATTATCTTTTTATTCTCCCGCTTGTATTTCCTTTTGCGAGTTCCTGAATTTCTTCAACAGAACAGGGCAAAGTATCGCCGCTGATGGTATGCTTCATAACGCCGGCTGCTGCAGCGAAATTAATGCTATCCTGTGCAGGCCAGTTTTGAGTTAATCCATAAATATAGCCGGCAATAAATGCATCACCGGAGCCGATCCGCTCCACGATCTGGTCAATATCATAAACAGGACTTGTAAACAATTCCGACCCATTCCAGATTTTACCGGAAAAACGGTTATGCGAGGCTGATAGTTGTTCACGGTCGGAACTTACTACATTTCTGATGCCGGGGAAGCGTTTCATGAGCTGACCGGCGATAGAAACAAAGCGATTCTCCGTATTTTTTTCAGCTTCAAATCCGAAGATATTCTTTGTATCATTTTCGCTGGCTACCACTACCTGCGATTTCATTAAAAGGGCTTCCATAATGTCGCCTGGCATTTTTCCATATTTCCACAAACCGGAGCGGTAGTTCACATCAGCAGAAACTGTAATTTTTTTCTTCTCACAAATCTCCAGCGCAGCCGCCAATGAATCTGCTGCACCTTGCGACAATGCAGGTGTTATACCAGTCCAGTGAAACCACGAAACTCCTTCCAGTATTGTGTCCCAATCAAAACTGTGTTTATCAACGGTAGAAAAAGCAGAAGGCAGCCTGTCGTATACAATAGTTGTGGGGCGGGCCATGGCACCCTGTTCAACAAAAAACAATCCCATTCTCTCACCACCGAGTTGAATATAATCTGTGCTGATGCCGTAATACCTGAGCCAGGAAACAGCAGCTTTGCCTACAAGATTATCCGGAAATCGCGTGATATGAAAACTTTGAATTCCCCAGGATGCGAGCGCCGCAGCAACATTTGCTTCGGAACCTGCGTATAAAACATCCATTTGTGTAGCCTGAACAATCCGTTGAAAGCCGGTAGCCGTCAATCTCATCATGACCTCGCCGAAACTCACCATTTTTTGCATGACCGAATTTAGGGAAAAACGTTAAACGTTGAACGTTAAACGTTGAACG